>NZ_BADW01000001.1:0-43294 GCF_000241165.1 Pseudoalteromonas sp. BSi20439 | reverse complement strand
TTTAGCTTTAAGCGCTTTATCGCCTCGGCCAATGCCGACCGCGCCTGAGCGTACAACTTCTATGATGTCGGTTTCGTGGCGTAAGGTATCTAAGAACGACTCTATTTTATCGGTGCTGCTTACCAGTTGTAGGCTATAACTCTGGCGACCCATATCTAAAATAGCCCCTTGAAATACATCAACAACGCGGGTTACTGCCGCACGAGTTGCTTCGTCTTTGGCAAATACTTTTACTAATAGTAGTTCACGCTCTATGTGGCTCATGTCAGTTAAATCAATCACTTTAAGCACATCGACCAGTTTGTTCACTTGCTTCGTTATTTGTTCAACAATTCTGTCATCGCCCTTAGTGGTTACCGTAATGCGAGAAAGTGATTCATCGTCTGTGGTACCCACTGTTAAGCTATCAATATTGTAGGCTCGCTGAGAAAATAGTCCCACTATACGTGATAACGCACCGGGTTCATTTTCTAATAATATAGATAATATACGACGCATTATGCCTTCACTCCTTTTCTTAACCACATCTCATCTATGCCACCGTGCTTAATTTGCATCGGATAAACATGTTCTTTTTCGTCTACTAAAATATCTAAAAATACCAATCTATCGGTGATCGACATGGCTTTGTCTATCGCTGGTTGTAACTCATCAAGGGTGTTTACTCTGATACCCACATGGCCATAGCTTTCAACAAGCTTTACAAAATCAGGCAAAGATTCCATATACGATGAAGAGTGTCTGCCGCCATAAATCATGTCTTGCCATTGTCTTACCATCCCCAGTGAGCGGTTATTTAAGGAGATCACCTTTACTGCTAAGTTATACTGTAAACAGGTTGATAGCTCTTGAATGTTCATTTGTATAGAGCCGTCGCCAGTTACACATAAAGACTCTTTTTCAGGAAAAGCCAGTTTAACGCCCATTGCTGCAGGTAAACCAAAGCCCATAGTGCCTAAACCACCGGAATTGATCCACTGTCGAGGGTGTTTAAATGGGTAATACTGCGCGGCAAACATTTGGTGTTGGCCAACATCAGAGCTGACATAAGCATCTCCGTTGGTCGCTTCATATATTGCCTCTATAACTGCCTGAGGTTTTATTTTGTCACCATCGCTATTGTAACTAAGGCATTTTTGTTCACGCCAGCTGATCACTTGTCGCCACCAATCTTCTTGTGCACTGCGATCAATTTTAATTGGACTTTTATCTATGGCAGTTTGTAATTGCTCAAGTACCGTTGCCAAACAGCCAACAACAGGAATATGTGATTTAATGGTTTTAGAAATAGAGGTTGGATCAACATCAACATGCACGATAGTGGCATTAGGGCAGAATTTTTGAACGTTATTAGTAACCCGATCATCGAATCGTGCGCCAAGCGCTAAAATAACATCGGCATTGGCCATTGCTTTATTGGCTTCTAATGTACCGTGCATACCCAACATACCAATAAAGTTGGGGTGTATGCCCGATATACCGCCCAGTCCCATTAGGGTGTTGGTTATAGGGGCGTTAAGCGATTCGACTAAATGAGTTAGTTGCTCTGAGGTGTTTGAAAGCACAATACCGCCACCAGAATAGATAACCAGTTTCTTCGCTTCTAAAATCGCAGTAACGGCCTTACGAATTTGTTTAGAGTGACCCTTGGTATTAGGGTTATAGGTTCTAAGTTCGGTTGCTGGCGGGAAGTTGTAAGCAAAAGTCAGTTCTGGGTTAAGCATGTCTTTAGGAAGTTCTACTACCACCGGGCCTGGGCGGCCAGTGCTGGCAATATAAAAGGCTTTGGCAAGAATATTAGGTATTTCACTAGCGCTTCTACAATTAAAGCTATGCTTTACAATGGGGCGAGAGCAGCCAACAATATCGGTTTCTTGAAACGCGTCATCGCCAATTAGGTTTGTTGGTACCTGACCTGATAACACCACCATAGGAATTGAATCCATATACGCAGTTGCTATGCCTGTTACACAATTTGTTGCACCAGGGCCTGATGTAGCAAGTACAACACCTACCTCACCGGTGGCTCTTGCATAGCCATCGGCCATGTGTGTAGCCGCTTGTTCATGGCGTACTAAAATGTGCTCAATATCGTCTTGCTGAAAAAGTGCGTCGTATAAATCTAATACTGAGCCGCCGGGATAACCAAATATATACTTTACCTTTAGCTCTTTTAATGACTTAACAACCAATTCAGAGCCATTATATTCTTGTTTACTCATCCTCATTCCTCTGTTGATTACATGCAAAAAAAAACCCCCGCGTAGTGCGAGGGTTTTAAAAAGCATTTTTCACCTTTTAATACATCCCCGCTGGGCTTATCACTAAGACCAGTACGAGTAAGACTAAAAGGCGAAATTGTGTATTCATGATGTTTTGCTCTTTAAAATAAAATGCTGTTTAAATAACAATTTTTGTATGTGGTTATTTTTAAGGCTTTTGAACGCACATGTCAACCCATTAAACTGATTTTTGGATTAAAAATTCATTTTTAAATGTTTTTTAATCTAATAATCTATTTGATATGAGTTATTTTCACTTTATAAGCAGAAATTATGCAGTTTTGCGTGTTCACTTAGGGTTGGGGATGGTCAGAGAGAAAATTTAAATGCTGTGTTTCTGGCATAAAAAAAGCCAGCATTAGCTGGCTTTTAATTTAACAGTCCTAATTACAGACGGTCAATTACTGATTGTGTGAAATCAGTAGTGCCGTGGCTGCCGCCTAAATCGCGGGTAGTACGGTCGCCTGATTTAATTACATCAGCCACTGCGCTACGAATACGCTCAGCTGTATCGCCCATGTTTAAATGCTCTAGCATTTGAATAGAGGCTAAAATCACTGACGTAGGGTTTGCAAGGTTTTTACCAGCAATATCAGGTGCGCTACCATGAACAGCTTCAAAAATAGCAGCATCTTCACCAATGTTTGCACCAGGTGCCATGCCTAAACCGCCTACTAAGCCTGCACATAAGTCAGATAAAATATCGCCAAATAAGTTCGTTGTAACGATAACGTCAAACTCTTCAGGGGTCATTACAAGCTTCATACATGTTGCATCAACAATCATTTCAGTTGATTCAATTTCTGGGTAACGCTCAGCTACTTCACGCGCCACTTTTAAGAATAAACCAGAGGTTGATTTTAAAATATTTGCTTTATGTACAGCAGTTACTTTTTTACGACCTTCGCGCACAGCAAGTTCGTATGCGAACGTTACAATTTTTTCTGCGCCTTCGCGAGTGATCACTGATTTTGCTTCAGCTTCAGTACCATCTTCAGATACAACTTGGCCTGCACCTGAATACATACCTTGTGTGTTTTCACGAATAGTGATGATATCAATATCGTCGTAACGTGCTTTAGTACCGGCAAACGATTTAACCGGACGTACATTGGCATACAAACCAAATTGCTTACGAAGCGTTACGTTGATAGATGTAAAACCTTCGCCTACTGGCGTGGTTAATGGCCCTTTTAAGGTGATTTTATTTTTAGCAATTGTGTCAATTGTTTCTTGTGGAAGCAATTCGCCCGTTTTTTCAAGCGCAGCAAGGCCAGCGTCAACAAATTCATAATCAAAATCGCATCCTGCGGCTTTTAGTATTTCAAGTGCTGAGTCGATAATGCTTGGGCCGATGCCGTCGCCTTTGATCACTGTTATGGTTTGTTTGGCCATGAACTTTTCCTTTAAAGATTTGGATACACACATAAATAATAAACACTTACAGAGTTTAGACTACTTATATGACAGGGGTGCTAAATTTAAGCCGGCATTTATACCAATTTATTAGACATTTTGCCAGTTTATAGTATCAATACAGGGTATAACTTTAAGTTATAACGATAATAAGTCAGCTAAATACTATTGTGTAACCCTAAGCGCAGCAGCGATTGATTAAAATCGGCTTCACTTTGCCAACCATGGCGACTAAGTTGTTGATTCAATATTTGCTGTTGCCATGCTGTTAATGGCAGGTTAGGTTGAAGTATACGCTGTGCCACTACCTTTAGTGCCGCCCATAATTGACCGGCATCATTAAGCTGCTTTTTAGGGAGTTGCTCAGCATTTAATAAAGCCGATGCCCACGGATCGCCACTAAGTAATTCGTTAAGCTCGTTATTTAAATGAGGAGCATCTATTTTGTTTACACCAAAAAATGCACTAAACGGTGTATCGAGCGATTTATTCGGTGTTTTGTCAATGGTAATTTTTCTAGAAATATTTGGGCTGTAATGTATCAACACATAATATAAGTAAGCATATAAGCTTAAGCTAATGCGCTCACTTTGTACGCGAGGATTATGTTTTACTAGTAGCGCTAAAATATTAATTAAACAGCTGATACGGGTGCATAAAAAGGCATGTAAAGGATGAGCGATACTATTTACTAATTGCTTAAACAGCACCCCTTGAATAATAGCCGGTGCTTTATCGTAACCCACCATAGATAAGCTATGTCTTAAGTCTTTAGCCGGTAATCGCTCTTTATTGTAGTGCTGCACCGCTATGCATACTGACTTTATAACATCAGGGTAGGGGGTAAGTAAGGTATTTAAAGCCTTAAAACTGTATTCTTTTTGAGCTTTTATTTGTTTTACTAATTGGTACAAAGGCGTTTGTGCAGAGTGTTCACTGTGTGGAATATTAACATGTTCACTGTCCCATACTTTTAAAAACAAGCGGTTATCATTGCACTCCCATGCTTTAGAGTCATCGGTGAGTGATGCTTTAATACGATACCATGCCATTTTAGTATTGGCGTTATTAACAATAATATGTCGTTCTAGCCTATCAGTGGCTAAATAAACCATGGCTTGGTCAGCATAGACGACTTGGCTGCCAGGTATGTATTGCCCTAGGTGGGCAACTAGCGCTTTTAATAACGCCTGTGCAAATGAGTTTGGGGTTCTTATATATAAATCGGCGACTGCTTTATAAAAATTTATGTGTTGTTGTTTTTCATTACAAGTAACGTTAAGTGCTAATATATTAGCTAAAGAAACCAACACACTGGCACCGTCATAAAGCATAATTTTAGGTGTATCTAATAATGCGTGTTTGTATTTGCCTAATTTTGCCAAAATATGAGCAATTTGATGCGCGGGTTGTTTAGCCGTTAATATTACTTTGGCTGCGAGCTTATGGCGTAATTGCCACATTTTTGTATCGGTTTCGTTAAACGTTTGATGTTGAGCTAACTTATTTAATTGCTTGGCAACACAAAGGTGTTCCACCAACGAGGCGCTAATGTAAAGCTCGGTTAAATTACTGTCGTAGTTTTGACTGCTACACAGAGCACAGGTTAATACACACTGATTAACGACTAAATTGGTTGCGTAGCTATAATGTGTTTTATACAGATTAAGCTGAGCTTGTAACGCTGCTGGGTTTTGTTTGTATATCGCTGCGTATTGCTCTGATAGTTTACACACAAGAGGGTAAAAGGTATGCCACTGGCTTTTATTATTATGGGAGTTTAAAAGCAGTTGCGTGCTTTCGAGTAGCTTTTTTAATTTACCCGACAGTGGAGCTTCCATTAAATTTTTCCATCATTATGCTCAAGGTATTTTTCATAAGCACTAGGGCCCCACATTAATAGTTGGCCATTTTTAAATAACAACCCAGTACATTCATCCATGGTGGTGATGCCGTCTGAGGTTTTGTGCTGGGTACGATAAAAAATCACTTGCCACACTTGCTCGCCATCACGTTTAGCATAGGTTAAATCTGGGCTACCTAAATATTCAAGCACATCATTTAGCGTAAAGGTATCTTCTAAGCGCAATTTTTCTATATAGCGTTTATTAAATGCTTCTCTGTCTTGCCAAATCATAGCTTGTGGATCGTCTTTATAAAACATAATAACCGACGTGGCTACTAGTGCATATAAGCCTAATCCTAATATTAAATACCTAAAAAACTTTTTAAACATTGCCTACCCAGACCAAAATAACTATCGCTAGTATACGTATTGCTAGTGTACAGTGCTATTAACTTGCGACTAATTAAGCCTTAACTGCTTTAAACTAAAGCCTAAATGGATATCTGTACGCAAACTCACCAGTTGCTTAGAAATAACAAACATATCCATATCCTCATTAAGCTTTTTTTGTAACCGCGCATTTAACGATTCATCAATTAGCGCATCTTCAATAGAGCTATATTTATTAACTAATTGCTGCGCGGATTTAACACCAATGCCTTTAACACCAGGAATGTCGTTGGTTTTATCGCCTGCAAGTGCCCAAAAGTCGATTAGTTTATGCTGCTCAACGGCGAAGCGCTCTTGAATGTGTTGTTCATTCAGGTGCTGCTTTTTAAAGTAATCGTAGACTTCAATATGCTCATTTAAATGAGGTAAAAAGCCTTTATCGGTCGAGACAATGGTGTTGTTTATCTGATTATTCGCGGCTTTATGCGCTAAAGTCGCAATAATATCGTCGGCTTCATCGTTAGTCGGTTCAAACACCACAATACCGGTTTCTTCAATGGCCGCTTTAAAATGTGGTAACGCGCTTTTTAGGGTCTCTGGCATGGGGGCACGGGAATGTTTGTAGTCTTTATAAAAGTGGTAACGCCAGCTTTTTTCACCATCAAAAACCGCAATTGCATGGGTTGCATTGGTGGTGGTTAAAAGTTTTTTGCATGCATGTGCAACCCGTGCACAGCAGGCTTTTAACATGTGCTCTTCGCTGTGATGGCTTTGGTTTGCATCAACAGCATAAATGCGCCTAATTAAATTAAGCGCATCAATAAGGAGTAAATGGGGATTCAATTATAAACTCACGCTTTTATTGTATAACAAGGAATATACTTACTTCCGGGAAGTTTCATTCTACCTTGTTCTACAAATGCTTGTAAAAGCTTGTCCATTGCTTTCATTAAATCAGGCTCACCACTTAGCACATAGGGGCCATGCTCTTTAATGGCATTTAAGCCTTCTTCTTTTACGTTACCTGCAACAATTCCCGAAAACGCACGGCGTAAATTAGCGGCGAGCTGTTGTTTGGGTTGTTCAAGGTGTAAATCAAGTGATGCCATGGCTTCATGGGTAGGGTAAAAAGGCTGCTGAAAATCATTTTCTATTTTCAAGGTCCAGTTAAAGTAATAGGCATCGCCTTGGCTTTTACGATATTCGCGAACCCCGTTCATGGCAGATTTAAGCTTTTGGCTAACTAATTGAGGGTCATCAATTATCACTTCAAACTTACTCAGCGCAGCATCACCTAAAGTCAATTGAATAAACTTACACAGTTCTTCAAAGTAAGCTTTGCTGTGTTTAGGGCCTGTTAAAATAACCGGTAAACACTGTTTGTCATTTTCAGGGTGTAATAAAATACCTAATAAATACAGTAACTCTTCAGCTGTACCTGCGCCACCTGGAAAAATAATTATAGCATGTGCGGTGCGAACAAATGCCTCAAGTCGTTTTTCAATGTCGGGTAAAATCACCAGCTCATTTACAATTGGGTTGGGTGGCTCTGCCGCTATAATACTGGGCTCAGTTAAACCTAAATAACGATTATTGGTAATACGTTGCTTTGCATGGCCAATGGTCGCGCCTTTCATTGGGCCTTTCATTGCACCTGGGCCACAACCGGTACAAATATTTAAGCCACGCAAACCTAGTTCATAGCCAACTTGCTTGGTGTATTTATATTCTACCTCGTTAATAGAGTGGCCACCCCAACATACAATCATGTTAGGTTCGCTATTTACCTTAAGTGCGTCGGCATTTCTGAGCATATCAAAAACCATGTGGGTAATAGCTTTAGTTTCTTGCAGGTTCTTTTCATACTTTTGGCAAATAAACAAAATATCGCGAATAACCGAAAATATGTGCTCATGTATACCTGTTACTATGTGACCATCAACAAAGGCCGTTTGCGGAGGGTTCTCTAATTCAATTTTTATACCGCGTTCACGGCTAACCAAACGTATATCAAAATCTTTGTGTTTATCGTAAATATCGTTACTTACGTCGGTGTGGCTGCCTACATTAAGCACGGCCAATACACAGTTTCTAAATAGTCTGTAGCGTTCGCTGTTTGATGATTGCTCGAGTAAGTCTACTTCTAGCTGCGACAATAAATCTAATACCCCCGTAGGGTTTAATTGTATTAGCATAGACATTCTCCTTGAAACTTCTTGGGTAAATTTACTGCGTAGTTATGCCTTATACTCAAAGGTAAAAGTGCATAACACTATTTACTAATACACAGACGATCCCAGCCTGAGTTTTTAGCATCGTATAGAGCTTCATCGGCTCTATCAAACGCTTTTAGAGGGGTGTCACCCACTTTAAATTGGGTTGCACCCAATGAAACGGTAATTTGAATTTGCTGGTCTTTAAATTTAAACGGGATCTTTTTAATCGACTGCCTCAATTTATTAAGGTGTTCAGTTGCACTATCAAGTGAAGTTCGCGGCATTAATAACACAAACTCTTCGCCGCCATAACGGGCAATAAAATCAGTTTGTCTAATCGATTTTTGCAGCGCTTTGGCAATCACTTGCAAGGTAATGTCGCCCGCTGTGTGGCCAAAACGATCGTTAATTGATTTAAAATGGTCAACATCAATAACCACTAAGGTTATGTCTGACGGGCGTTCGTTAAATACATTGATTTCGTGATTATAACGTTCATCAAAAGCTGCGCGATTAGGTAATTTGGTAAGACTGTCGAGTAAACTTTTAAAACGTTGTTCATTTAAACGTTTCTTATAATTACTAACTTTGTTTTCTAAACTGCCAATTCTATCGTTTATTTGTGCAAAGCTAGAAATTAAAATTTGGCGATCTTTTTGTTCTAGCTGCTCTTTTTCTAAAATATCAGCACTTAATGAGCGTAACTCATTTTCAACCAATTGCTTTAACTCTGTAATTGATGTTGCTTTATTTGTTTGTGTATTTAAATTTCTTAGCTTTTCACCAATTCGTTGATTAATTGAGTCAAACTCAACAGTCATCGATTCAGAATGTTCACTGGTCGATACCAATGAGCGATGTAGCTCTTCAAGCGTTTGGTTTAAAGAGGTTAAAAAGCTTTGCGCTGATTCACGTTCAACTTGGATGCTTTGTACAATAAGTACAATTACATCAATTGCTGCATCAAGTAGCTGATCAACCGCTCTATTTTTAGCAATACGTTTTTTAATTAAATACAGCGCTTCGTTTGCTTTTTCTTCAAGCACTAACTCGCTGACTAACTTAAACAGTTTGTCAGTAAGAATGGTTAAATTAGGCGGCTCAAAGGTGGTATTACTTTTAGCAATTAAGGCTTGATGATAAAAAGTAATTAGCTGGTTTAATACGGGTATAAAACCATGTACCGATTGAATATCGTCTAGCTCGTTATCGAGCAAATGGCGAAGCGTTCTGCGCGTATCGTCAGGCAAACCTTTAGTTTGTTGTAATTGTTTGCCTGCATTTTGAACGCTGGTAAAAAGGTCACGTTGATGTGCGAGTTGAATGGCTTCTTGGTTTTTTAGCAAGGCTAAAATATCATCTACCAAAGGCGAAAAGTCCTCAAAACTCATGCCTTTGTTGAGTGCACTGCGGAACTTGGCCAGACGGTTATCAAGCTCAGTATCAAGTCCCTTACAGCTTAAAGATAACTTAGCTGCAAAGTTAGAAAGCGTACTCACTTGATGTTGACGCGCACTTTCTATTACTTTTCTACTGTCGATTGCTTGTTTTAATTTTTGTTCCACCGTATTGGAGCTCCTAGACACCTACACACCATCATTTTAGTACCGTTATTGTTTTAGTTTACAACAAAAACATATTAATAGTAGGGATGAGATCAAAAACTTAATGTTTTTAATAACAAAATACGAACGATCTTGAATATAAGTGCATTTATCGCTTTTAATTCACTTTTAAAAAGGGTCTTGTTAATCTTGGTACAATAATACCTTATATAAAAAAGAGCCTCATGAAAAAGCTACTTGCCTTATCAATTTTAGCAGCCTGTTCAGCACCAGCATTTGCCGACGTTAATTACGCTTTAAACATCTCCCAGCCAGAACATCACCTAGGTGATGTAAATGTAGAATTCCCTAAAACGGCGCAATCTTATTTAGATGTAAAACTGCCAGCATGGCGCACTGGCCGCTATGAAATTTTAAATCTTGCTAATGGTGTACGTTATTTTAAAGCCAGCGATGATGAAGGTAATGCACTAAAGTGGGAAAAAATAGATCACAGCACATGGCGTGTTCATTTAAACGAGCCAACTCAAGTTAATGTTGATTACCAAGTGTATGCTAATGAGCTAGGTAAGCGCGCTCGTCATATTGATGACAGCCATGCCTTTGTTGATGCTTCAGGCTTTTTTATGTTTAGCGAATCATTTCGCCAAGAGCCAGTTACGGTTGAATTAAACGTACCTAAAGCATGGCGCTCGGTGTCGGGTATGGAAAACTATAAAAACAAACACAGCTTTAAAGCCAGCGACTACGACGTGTTGGTAGACTCACCAATAGAAACCGGTATTAACGAGCTACGTACTTTTGAAGTTGATGGCCGAGAGTACGAACTAGTGGTGTGGGGCGAAGGTAATTACGACATAGAACTGATGCTATCCGATTTAAAAAAGCTAGTAGCAACGGGCAATGTAATTTGGGACAGCTACCCGTATGAGCGTTATGTATTTATGGTACATGCTACATCGGGCGCGGGCGGCGCAACCGAACACTTAAACTCAACTATTATTCAACGCCCACGCGATCGCTTTGCTAAACGTGAAGATTACTTAGCTTTTATAAGCACAGCGGCACATGAATTTATTCATACTTGGAATGTAAAAGCGTACCGTCCTAAAGGGCTTGCGCCATACGACTACACCAATATAAATTATTCAAAACTGCTGTGGATTGCTGAAGGGTCTACCAGCTATTTTGAAGACCATTTATTAGTGCGCTCAGGTATTCAAACCACCGATGAGTTTTTTAAGAACTTTAGTAAAACCATTAATCGCCACCTCACAACCCCTGGGCGTGAAGTGCAAAGTGCTAGCGAAACCAGCTTTGATAAATGGATAAATCAAGGTGGTGATCATGCTCGTAACTATGGCACTAATATCTACCTTGAAGGCTCGTTATTGTCGATGGCGTTAGATATCGACCTACTAGAAAAAAGCCAAGGTAAAATAAGCTATAAAAATGTACATAACGAACTTTATAAGCAGCATAAGCTACCAGCGGGTTTTACTGAGCAAGACGTATTAGCTATTTTAAAGCAGTTAACAGGGCGTGATTACAGCAATTGGTGGCAAACAAATGTTAGCTCACCAGCTAGCCTAGATTTTGATGCACTGCTAGCAAAAGTAGGTTTGAGCTTTGAGCTACCTGAAAAAGCCAAAGCCACACCAAGCTTAGATGCATTTACTAAAAATACTGGCGAGTTACTTACGCTTACCCATGTTCGCCGCGATGGTGCTGCATGGCAGGGCGGCTTAACCACCGACGATAAGCTAGTCGCTATTAACAAAAAGCATGTAGGGAAAGACTTAACCGCGAGCCTAGAAACCTTTAAAATAGGAGACAAGGTAACTGTTGATTTTATTCGCCGTGATGCATTAATGTCGACTGAGCTTGTGTTGTCTGAAGATTTTGACAAACCTAAAAAAGTAGTCGCTAATAAAAATGCTACTGCTGAGCAAAAAGCGCTGTTTAAAGCATGGATGGGTGTAGCGCATCCAAATGATGTGAAAAAAGACGACTAACATCGTATATCATATTGTTTAAAAAGGAGCTTAGGCTCCTTTTTTGTTTATTGGGCGCTATATTGTAACAATTTATCTCAGCGCAGTTGACCTGACTCATACTTAATGAGTAATCTGCTGGTTCAATAATAAAAGGGATTCTATAATGCGTTTAAAACCTCTTGTTGCCACGTTGGTAGCAACCTGTTCACTGGCACTTTCTTTTGCGGCTCATGCCGATGAAGGCATGTGGCAACCTCATCAACTACCAGAGCTCGAGTCAATTTTAAAAGCCAAAGGGCTTGAAATTAGCGTTGATTCAATTTCAAAATTAACCGAATTTCCAATGAATGCGGTTATCAGCTTAGGCGGTTGTACAGCCTCGTTTGTTTCGCCAAAAGGCTTAGTTGTAACTAACCATCACTGTATTTATGGTTCGGTGCAATATAATTCAACGCCTGAAAATAACATTTTAGAAAATGGCTTTTTAGCAAAAACACCGGCTGAAGACTTACCAGCTGCGCCAGGTTCACGTGTGTACGTAACCGAAACAGTGACCAACGTGACCGATAAAGTGATTAGCGGCACTAACGAGCTAAGCGCAAAAGCACGCTATGATGCGTTAGAAAAAAATCAAAAAGCACTCGTTGCACAGTGTGAAGCTGATGCTAGTTACCGTTGTAATGTGTATTCGTTTCATGGTGGTTTAGAGTTTTACCTCATTAAATCACTGGAAATTAAAGATGTACGTTTAGCGTATGCACCTGCCATGGGCGTAGGTAAATACGGTGGCGATATCGATAACTGGATGTGGCCGCGCCATACAGGCGATTTTGGTTTTTACCGCGCCTATGTAGGTAAAGACGGCAAGCCAGCAGAGTACAGCGAAGATAACGTACCTTACGTGCCAGAGTCTTACTTAAGTGTAAGTGCTAAAGGCGTGCAAGAGGGCGACTTTGTGATGGTAACTGGCTATCCAGGGCGTACTAATCGTTACCGTATTGCCGCAGAGGTTGATTACGTATTTAACGACAGTTACCCTAAAGCGCGCATGCACAATACTAAATACGTGTCACTGATTGAAGAAAACTCAGAAGATGGCAGCAAAGCCCGTATTGCTTACGAAAGCACCATAGCAGGTTACAACAACTACATTAAAAACTATGGTTCGATGATTGAAAGCTTCAAAAAAGGCACCATGTTTGAGCGTAAAAAACAGTTTGAACAAGAGCTTACAAGCTGGATAAACAGCGATAGCGAGCGTAAACAGCGCTACGGGAATGTGCTTAATGAGTTATCGGCATTAGTAGCTCAATCGCAAGAGCACAGTGAGCGCGACCGTATGGTAGGCTATGTTCATCGTTCACAAATGATCAGCACGGCACGTCGTTTATACCGCTTAGCGGTTGAAAAACAAAAGCCAAATAGTGAGCGCGAATCAGGTTATCAAGAACGCGATTTACCGCGTATAAAATCTTCTCTTGAGCGTATGTCACGTCGCTTTGATGCCAATGTAGATAAAGCTATATTACTGCACTTTTTAGAGCAATATGCAGCATTACCTAAAGCAGAGCGATTTAGTGAAATTGATAAAGCTTTTGCTTTAGAAAACGGTTTTGATAAAGCAAAACAAAGTGCATTGCTAGATGAAATGTATGCCAAATCAACGCTTGATAACGAAATTGTACGTAATTCATTATTTGAACAAACACTTAGCCAGCTTAACCAAAGCCAAGACCCGTTCATGCAATATGCAAAAGCCATATTCACAGTAATGAAAGCTGAGGAAGATAAGTCAAAAGCCTTGGCAGGTAAGTTACAAGCTGCTCGCCCAGAGTTAATGAGTGCAATTATTGCCTTTAACAAAGCGCAAAACAAACCGGTTTACGCCGATGCAAACAGCACATTACGTGTAACTTACGGCAAGGTAGGCGGGTATTCTCCGCAAGATGGATTAGTGGCTACGCCGTTTACCTCACTTGAAGGGTTACTGGCTAAAAACACCGATGTTGACCCATTTAATGCGCCTAAAAAGCTGCAAGAGCAAATTAAAGCGAAGCTTTATGGTGATTACACTGGTGGCATGAATACTGTTCCGGTTAACTTTTTATCAAATGTAGATACAACAGGCGGTAACTCAGGTTCGCCAACGCTTAACGGCAATGCCGAGCTGGTGGGTTTACTGTTTGACGGTGTGTACGAAAGCATTATTGGTGATTGGGATTACAACCCAGAACTAAATCGCTCAATTCATGTAGATTCACGCTACATGTTATGGGTAATGGATAAAGTAGATAACGCCCAAAACTTATTAGACGAAATGAAAATCGTAAAATAAGTAGCAGTTAAACTAATAAAATGGCGCTCACCTTAACCGGAAGCGCCTTTTTTTTGGTTTAAACATTTTTGGATTAATTTAACTTAGGTACGGGCTGCGGGCTGCGGGCTAAGGGGTAGGGGCTTCGGGCTAAGAGCTACGAGGTTCGGGTTGCGGGGGGAGCTAATTTGTTTTTAGCAGTAAATGTCTTTCGTAGCAGCGGTTTTATATCGCGTCAGAGTTAAGCCTAAATAAGTATTGACCACCGAGGCCACAGAGAAATGCTTAAAAGATATAAATCCACCTCTGTGTAGCGCAAAGCGCCTCGGGGTTCTCTGTGGTGTAAAAATTGTTTTTAGCAGTAAATGTCTTTAGTAGCAGCGATTTTAAATCGCGTCAGAGTTAAGCCTAAATAAGTATTTACCACCGAGAACACAGAGTTCACAGAGTTCACAGAGTTCACAGAGTTCACAGAGAAATGCTTAAATGATATGAATCCACCTCGGTGTAGCGCAAAGCGCCTCGGGATCCTCTGTGGTGCAAAAATTGTTTGTAGCAGTAAACGTCTTTCGTAGCAGCAATTTCATATTCCGTAAGAGTTAAGCCTAAATAAGTATTTACCACCGAGGACACAGAGTTCACAGAGAAATGCTTAAAAGATATAAATCCAGCGCAAAGCGCCTCGGGGTTCTCTGTGGTGCAAAAATTGTTTTTCAGTAGTAAACGTCTTTGGTAGCAGCGATTTTATATCGCGTATTTATAGGCATGTGCATTTTACTCGCGCCTCGTAGCCCGAAGCCTACCAATCATTTTTCTTTTTTAAATTAAGTCCTTAAGTGATTTATGCACAAAGAGGGGGAAGAGACGCTGCGCTTTTAGAGGAAGAGATAAAAAAAAGCTGTTTTTAGCTAGTCACTACCATATAGTGCAACGTTATCTTTGCTGAGTATGTAAGGTGACGATTTATAGTAAACAAAGAGCCAGCCTGATACGGCTAATGTTACGCCTAAACCGTATTCGTTAAGAATCGGAATATACATTATCAATGTAAACACGACTGCCAAATAGAATAAAAATATAGCCCAAAATAATTTTGAGCTGATAAGTTTCAATCTTGTCTGACAATTGGCACATTTAAAATAAAACGGGAATGCAGATAAAGAAAAGCTGAAAACATCTAATTTATGTTCACAGCGAGGGCATAGGCTCATAAATTTCCTTGTACTTTTAACGCTTGCCTAACCGTCGTGAAATAGCAGGCTAAAATTAGCGACGAAGGAGCGCAAGCCAGCTGTTTTGCGTCCTTTGGTTTATAGGCACTTGTTAAGTGCTTTGCTTGGCGTAGAGTTCTTTTGCTTTTGGTAGCCGCTTTACAATGGCTTTAAATCTTGGGCCTTTTCTTACATCAGCAATACCTTTAGTGCCGTTTTTAGAATAAAAGGATTCGATCTTCTCAATATACTGTTCGCAGTAAAATATTTCTTGAGCGTAGTCTTTGCTTTTTCTAGAAAGAATAGCAACTCGTTCAAAATAATAAGGCGCAGGAACCAATCCTGCTTTATTCATTGTTTTAAGCTCGGCATCACAGCAACGTTTCATGGTATCGAGATCATCTTTATTTTCTTCAACCAACTCCCATGTTTGCTTACCGTCGACCAAGTTAGCCCCTTCTGTTACTTCAGAGATTAGCTCGCCACTGGTTTTTGTAGAGCCATCTTTTTTCTTTAAAGATGGCTGTTTTTTCTTAAATAAATAACTCAAGGGGCTCACGCATACTCCTTTAGCACTTAATACTTTAATAGTGCGCTCATCTCGCATATTTATACCAGCGCTGCGCTCATTTTTCTTTTATACATAGTTTTAACAAATTAGCTAACATATTACTATCAATAAGTTTTTTATTGTCTTTAATAAATACTTAGAGGAGTAATATGCGCGCTTGGCTCATTCTATTGAATATATGAGCAAACGATAGTTTGAACACTTAGTTAAATACAGCATTCAATCAAATTACTTCAATATTCTTTAGTATATTTCATGTGCATTTTGTAACCATTAAATGCTACGTTAGATGTAACTATATTGAAGGAATAAATTATGAAACTTGAGTCTTTAGCGTTGCACCATGGTTATGAATCTGAAGCCACCACTAAGTCGGCGGCGGTGCCGATTTATAACACTTCTTCGTACACCTTTGATAATACCCAGCACGGTGCTGATTTATTTGATTTAAAAGTCCCGGGTAATATTTATACCCGCATTATGAACCCGACCAATGCGGTGCTTGAGCAGCGTATTGCCGCGATGGAAGGCGGCATTGGTGCACTGGCGGTGGCCTCGGGTATGGCGGCCATTACCTATGCGATTCAATGTTTATGTGAGGTGGGCACTAATATTGTAAGCACCAGTCAAGTGTATGGTGGTACTTATAACTTATTTGCCCACAGCTTGCCGCGCCAAGGTATAGAAGCGCGAATGATTAAAGCCGATGATTTTGATGGTTTTGAAAACGCCATTGATGAAAACACCCGTGCGGTATTTTGTGAGTCAATTGGTAACCCTGCAGGAAATATAGTTGATATTGCTCGCCTTGCGAAAATTGCCCACAGCAAAGGGGTGCCTTTAATTGTAGATAACACCGTGGCTACGCCGTATCTGTGTCGTCCATTTGAGTTAGGTGCCGATATTGTGGTGCACTCGCTCACTAAATACATTAACGGCCATGGAACCGCGATTGGCGGTATGATTGTTGATTCGGGCAAGTTTGATTGGAAAGCCAATGCGACTCGTTTTGCGATGATGAATGAGCCTGATCCGTCGTACCATAATGTAGTGTATACCGATGCGTTTGCTGAGGCGGCATTTATTGGGCGTTGCCGCGTTGTCCCTCTTAGAAATACCGGTGCGGCGCTTGCGCCTAAAAACGCATCAGATATTTTAATTGGCCTTGAAACGTTAGGGCTAAGAATGGATCGTCACTGCGAAAACGCGCAAAAAATTGCTGAATATTTAGAGAGCCACCCTAAGGTGCTTTGGGTTAATTACGCGGGATTAAAATCAAGCCCGTATAACGAAATGAGCCAAAAAATTACCAATGGTAAGGCGTCAGGTATTTTAAGTTTTGGTATTGCCGGTGGCCTAGAAGCTGGTACGCGCTTTATTGATGCCCTGAACATGATTTTACGTTTGGTTAATATTGGTGATGCTAAATCGCTGGCGTGTCATCCAGCATCTACTACGCACCGCCAACTAAATGATGAAGAACTGGCTAATGCTGGTGTTAGCCGCGATTTAATTCGTTTATCGGTGGGTATTGAAAACATTGACGATATTATTGCCGATGTAAGCCAAGCACTCGATAAAGCTTAAACCGTACGGTAAATACCTCAAACTATTTGAGGTATTTATTTTTGTAATCAAAAAGGAGTGCCGTTATATGAAGTTATTAATTTTTCTCGGTTCGGTTAGAAAAAGTACCCCACCTAAGCCTGCGCGTTTAGGGGAAAGGGTAGCAAAAGCATGTGAGCGTTGTTTGCTTGAGCACTATTCTGAGCATGAAATAGAGCTTATTGATCCGCTCGATTACGATTTAGACTCAGTGTTTAAACCGCACTTTGCCTATTCGCAGGCTGAGGTACCTAAACAGCTTGATGATTTAGCGGCAAAAATTAAAGCCAGCGATGGCTTTGTTATGGTGAGCCCTGAATATAATCATTCTATGAGTCCAGCACTCGCTAATTTGCTAAACCATTTTGGAAGTTCTCTATTTGGCTATAAACCCAGCGCGATTGTTACCTATTCTGCAGGGCAGTGGGGCGGCGTACGTGCTGCTGTTGGCATGCGCAGCTTTTTAAGCGAACTAGGTTGTTTACCCGTATCAGCAATGATCCATGTACCAAAAGCGCAAGACGTATTTATTGAAAGTGGTGAAGTAAACAATAGTGCAGAGCAAACAGCGTGGGATAGCTATTTTTCGCGCAGCTTTAATCAATTAATGTGGTGGGCAGAAGGCGCAAGCAAACAACGTGAAGCGTTAGATCCTAAGCAATTAAGCAAAGATTTTAAGCGTGACCCATCACAACGTAATGCGCCTTAACGGTTGATAAATTTAAGCTAGTCTTTTTTGGTGTCTTCGCGAGGGGAGGCCAATATTGCTTGCTTTTGTTCGTCGGTTAAAATAATCCAGTCGAATATTTCGTCGCTAGTGCGCCCGCACCCGGTGCAGTAGCCATTCATTCTATAACATTCACCAATACAGTCTGTTTTTAAATGAGTGGATTGTTTACTGGGTGTTTGGCGCATAAATTCTCTCGTAATTATTTAGTGGCGACGGGCTTTCCTACTTCTAAAGAGGTCGACCAAGTTTTAATTTTTGATAACGTTTTGCTGGTATAAACAGAAATAACCGGTGACTTGTCATCAAGTACAAAGGTAGTTCGCAGCGACGTTTCTGACTCCTTTTGCGTTTCTAACCAGTTATTTGTTTTAGTTAAACACTGGCGAGTGAGTTCAACCGCTTGTTGATGCATAGCTACCGCCTGCTGCTGATCTGTGTAGCTTTCTTGGCAACGGTAGGTCACAGTTTGCTTGTTAAAGCTAGTCACTTGGCAGTTATCGCCAAACACGTTGTACTTTGCACTCCACACATCTAAATAAGGTGTTTTTACTTTAGTATCTTTTAACGCTTCAAAGCGATTATCGAATTCGGTTATTAAGCCATCCATTTTTTCACAGGGCGTTAAGCTGTCTAATTTGGCTTTTTGTTCGCTGGTTAAACTGCTACAGCCAGATAAAACAAGACCCGTGAGTATAAGCGTTAGATAAGTTTTCATAGTGCGCTATCCTTTTGTAATTGCTATCAAGGATACCTAAGGGAGAGAATAAATGCTATTGAGAGGCTGAATTAAAAAGAAAAATTATGGCTTTTTATAACGATGTGCGCCAAATAATGGCGCACACAGTAATCGTTGTGTTTACTTATGACGACCTTGAAGGCAAGCAACAACATCAGTCAGTTCTAACCCTTGGCGCTGTAATAGTACAACAAGGTGATATAACAAATCAGCTGACTCGTTAGTAAGCTCATTGTTGTCGTGTTTCATTGCCGCAAGCGCCACTTCCACACCTTCTTCACCTACTTTTTGACAGCTACGGCTTAAGTCTTCTGCAAACAGTGACGCGGTGTAGCTTTTAGCTGGATCATCATTTTTACGAGCAACAATGACATCTTCAAGTTGCGCTAAAAAGCTTAAGCTTGGTTTTGCAGCATCACCAAAACAGCTTTGTGTGCCTAAATGACAGGTTGGGCCTTCTGGGTTTGCAAGTACAAGTATAGAGTCGTAATCGCAATCGGTATGCACCGATACCACGTTTAAAAAGTTTTCTGATGACTCGCCTTTGGTCCATAAACGCGATTTAGAGCGCGAATAAAAAGTCACTTTATTACTTTCAAGTGTTACTTTAAGCGCTTCGCTGTTCATAAAGCCTTGCATTAAAATTACGCCAGAGCGGGCATCTTGAACAATGGCAGGGATCATCTCGCTTTTAGCGAAATCAACTTGAGTTTGGTTTTCTAAGGTTACTTGCATAGTCTTGCTGTCACTTGGTTATCGATTAAAAATTGTTTTAGTTCGCCGATGTTGATCACGTTTTTGTGAAAAACACTGGCTGCGAGTGCACCATCTACTTGGCTTTGTTGAAATACATCAACAAAATCTTGCATGCTGCCTGCACCACCAGAGGCGATTAAAGGAATATCACACAGCTGGCGTATTTTGCTTAGTTGCTCGTTGTCGTAACCGTTGCGAACACCATCTTGGTTCATACAATTTAAAACGATTTCGCCCGCACCTAAGTCTTGTACGCGTTTAACCCATTCTTCGGTTTTATAACGGGTGCGGCTTGACGCATTAGGATCGCCAGTAAGCTGATAAACTAGATATTCACCGGTTGTTTCATCAAAAAAGCTGTCAATGCCAACAACCACACACTGCTTGCCAAACTCATCATGTAGCTCTTTAATTAGCTCTGGACGCGCAATTGCTGGACTATTAATACTGATTTTATCTGCGCCACGTTCAAGTACGCGGGCTGCATCAGCTACCGACTTAATACCACCAGCTACACAAAATGGAATATCGATATGGCGGGCAATGTTCTCAACCCAATTTACATCGAGTAAGCGTTTTTCAACACTTGCACTGATCTCGTAAAATACCAGCTCATCGGCGCCCGCTTCACTGTAAGCTTTTGCAAGGGTAAGTACATCGCCAACCACTTCGTGGCCCTTAAATTTAACGCCTTTAACGACTTGGCCGTCTTTTACGTCTAAACAAGGAATTATACGTTTTGATAACATGAGAATGCCTCGTTTTTAAAATTCTGATTTGAAAAAAAGCTGTTTTTACATTTATTATTTGTATGACTAAATAGAAGACACATAGACTGCACTTGATATGTTATTTATTTGATAAATTTGAATAGTTAATTTAATGAATGAATCTTAAAGCATTACTATGCAATGAATTCTTAGCCCCACTATATAATAAAACTCCGGCTATGTTAATCGCTAAAGCTAGAACTTAAAGTGATAATTAATGCCTTAACAAAGTATCCACTGCAAATCTAATTTAAATTTATAAAATACTAAAGTTAAGATGTTTTTTTGGAAAAATAACAACCGTTTTTGAGCGAGTTTTTAGCATCATAAAAGGTTTGAAAAGGCGTGTAGTATATGCAGTTTTTTTAAAATTTGAATAGTGGTTAATTATATGAACTATTCTGTTCAAAGCTTATAAAGTGGCCATGACTTACCTATTAAGCATGGCCATATTTTTTGTTGGCGTTTAATAAGTTGCCTGTTCATCTTGTTTTACATTCATAAAAATAGCATATAGCACGGGTATCACGATTAAAGTCAGCAGGGTAGCAAACAGTAATCCAAATACTAAAACCACAGACATTGATTGGAAAAATGCATCAAAATACAGAGGGATAACCCCTAATACCGTGGTAAGTGTGCCCATCATTACAGGTCTTACCCGACTATTTGCCGAGTCTATAATGGCATTATAAGCGGGCTTTCCTTGTCGAATTTCCATGTCCATTTGATCTACTAATACAATGGCATTTTTAATCAACAAACCAGAGAGCGAAAGTAACCCTAATATACCCATAAACTCTAGTGGTATTTGTGTGGTTACCAGCCCAAACACAACACCAATTAAGGCTAATGGCACAACAAGCCAAATAATAATTGGTTGTTTTAAAGCATTAAATAACACAATAACAATCAGTACCATGGCTAAAAAGCCCAGTGGAATAGTTGAGGCCAGCATTTCATTAGACTCTTTCGATTGTCCGTATTCGCCATCCCATTCAAGTCGATACCCTTGAGGAAGGTCAATGGCCTCTATTTTAGGTTTAACGCGATTAAATAACTCTGAGGCTAGTTCACCCGGCAGTGGATCGGCTTGAGCTTTTATGGTCCATTCGCGGTTTTCGCGTTTCAAAATACCATCGCGCCAGACGGTTTTAAACCCATTGGTTACTTGCGCTAATGGCAATGTTTCACCAGTGATATTGCTTTGCACTTGAATGTTGCCAATATCGTTTATGTCGACACGTTCCGATTGTGGTGCTCTAACAATAATAGGAATGAGCTCTTCACCTTCACGATACTGTCCAACAACTTGCCCCGAAAAATTTTGCTGTAAAGCTTCAGCAACTGCTTTACGCGTTACACCAGCGCGTTGTGCGTTAATGGCTGAATACTGCGGTTCAATAACACTGATGCGTTGTCGCCATGTATCTTTAATAGACAAGGCGCCGCCATCATCAATTAATATTCCTTTTGCTTGTGCAGCTAGCTCTCTTAATACTTCTGGGTCGGGGCCTTTAAATGTGGCTTCTATTTTAGAGCCACCACCTGGGCCCATTACAAAGCGCCATACTTTGCCCTGAGCATCAACAAAGTTGTCGTCAATGTAATTTTGCACCGTAGGTAAAAGTTTATCGAGCTTTTTATAGTCATCGACTTTAGCTAAAATTTGCCCATAAGAACTGTTTGGAGATTCGCTACCATAAATAAGCATGTAGCGAAGCCCGCCACCGCCAATAAGGGTTTGGATACCTTCAACGCCATTTTGTTGCTTTACAAATTCCTCTAACTTGAGCATGTCTTTTTTGGTTTTTTCAATATCGGTACCTTGCGGTAGCCAAAAATCAACCACCATTTGTGGTGTGGTAGAGGCTGGAAAAAAACCTGATTTTACAAATTGAAATCCCCACATAGACACACTAAAGGTGGCAACTACAACGGCAATACTGAGCCAGCGATGATGCAGTGCTGACACCACTATCGATTGATAAAGTGCCATGAGTTTATTTGGTTTTGCTGAGCCAGAAGTATCGGTATCTTGTTCTTTAAACAAGCAATAACAAAATAAGGGGGTTAGGGTAATAGCAAATAACCAGCTGTATAATAAAGAGATTAAAATAACCCAGAATAAATGACCGGTAAATTCGGCGGTATCACCTGGGGCAAGTCCAATAGGCGCAAAGGCAACAATCCCTACTAAGGTACCACCCAGTAGTGGCCATTTAGTTTGCTTGACGACTTCGCTGGCAATGTCTAACTTTTTACGGCCTTTTTGTGTACCAACTAAAATCCCTTCGGTCACTACAATGGCGTTATCAACCATCATGCCTAACGCGATAATAAGCGCACCAAGCGAAATACGATGCATGGGTATGCCGCTTAAATCCATGGTAGCAAGGGTGGCAAAAATGGTTAGCAGTAACACAGCGCCAATAATAATTCCTGAGCGTAACCCCATAAATAGCAGCAGGGTAACCATTACAATCACCAGCGCGACTAAAACATTGACCACAAAGTTGTCGACTGAATCTTGTACTACTTTACCTTGGTGGTAAAACTCATGCACTGTGATGCCAAGCGGTCTGAGGTTTTCAGTTTGTTTTACTTTGTCATCAACGCGGTCAAATACTTTAACCACATTAGCGCCTAATACACTGGCGACCCCAAGTGATATAGCAGGTTTAGAGTTATAACGTACCAATTTTGTTGCCGGACTTTGAAAGCCACGGTACACATTGGCAATGTCTTTAAGATAAATTGTTTTGCCTTCACCGCTAGCACTAACCAATAGATTTTTAATGGTATCAACGGAGTTTATTTCTCCGGTCGGGTCGATAAAAATACGTTGATCGCCAATTTTGGTATTACCGGCGCTTAATACAGCGTTTTGTTCATCTAAAATACCGTAAATATTATTAATAGATACACCTAAAGAGGCTAACTCTTCACGGGCAATTTCTACAAATATGCCTTCTTGCTGAACGCCCGTCATAGCAACTTTTGCCACGCCTTCTACTTGTAGAATATCGCTTTGTAAATTTTTAGCGTAGGCATGTAGCTCGTCAGGAGAGTAACCTTCGGCGGTAATTAAATAACTTAAGCCATACACATCACCAAAATCGTCATAAACTTGTGGTGTGCCAGTACCTGGAGGTAATGTTGGACGTGTATCATTAATTTTGTTTCTGAGTTTAGTCCAAATAACTTGCAGCTCAGATTTAGTTGGAGAGAATTCTGATTTAATCTCTACTTTAATTTCAGATAAACCCGTAGATGAGGTAGACGATATAGTATCAACCTCTTGCAGCTCTTGAATAGCACGCTCTAGCGGCTCTGTGACTTCTTTTGCTACTTCTAGCGGACTTGCGCCTGAGTACGAAACAAACACTTGTGCGGTACGAATTATAAACTCGGGGTCTTCAAAGCGTGCCATATTTTTATAGGATGAAAAACCAAATCCTAGAGTTAAAATAATGAGTATGGTGCTAATTAATTTATTATTGATTGTCCATTTTGCTAAATCCATTACCGCGCTCCTATGCTTTAGTCCAAGGACGTACTTTCATACCCTCAGTTACATAGTTTGCACCTGCACCAACAATTACATCACCGGCTTTTAAACCGTCAGTGACAATGAGTTGCTCGCCAATGCCATTTTCAATTTTAACGAGAGCTTTAGAAACTTGCATGGTTTTAGCGTCAACCGTCCAAACAAAGTGTTCACCGTTTTGTTCAAAAATAGCAAAGGTTGGCACTAATAAACGAGTGCCATTTGAGCTGTTTTCACGGGTTATTTTTAAACTGGCATTCATACCAGGCAATATATTAAGGTTATTAGGTACAGCAAAGGCAAATCGCACTTCATAGGTTTGGCTCGCTGAATCAGCTTCTAAATTGGCACGTCTAAATGTTGCAGGAATAGGGGCAGTCGATACATCTTGTAAAATTACCGTCGCTACATTGTTTTGCTTAGAGTCAACCGTGGCCACAATTGAAGCGGGAATATTTACTACCGCTTCCATTTCGCCTTTACCAAATAAAGTAACAACATGTTGACCCGCGCTTATGTTTTCAAGCTGCTTTACTGGCACCTCAGCAACAATGGCATCGTAAGGGGCTATAATTTTACTGTCAGATAGTGCTTTTTGCGCTGAGTCATATTGTGATTCTGCTACTTCTTTTTTAGATTTTAGTTGCTCTATATCTCGTTGTGAAATAACCCCATCTTTAGCGAGCTTTAAACCACGTTGGTAATCATTGTTGGCGGTTTCAAACTGTACTTTGCTCGACTTAACCTCATTAACAAAATTACGTTGCTCTAATGCGGCTATTACATCGCCTTTTTTTACGTTTTGTGCGGCAATAACGTTGAGCTCTTCTAACTTTCCGCTAACCTGAAAAGCCAGCTTTGAGCTATTTATAGTGTCGATAGTGGCGGGGTAGGTGAGCGTTTTTGATTGCGACTCATCACCTAGGGTTATAAGTTTCACTGGACGCGGTTTATTTTGTTTTTGTGTGGTGACTTCGCTTTCTGAGCAACCGGCTAATAAAAGCAAAAACGTAATACTAATTAAATTAAATTTAGTAAAACAACGTGTTTTGATCATCTGGCTTACCTTAAATAAAAAGTGCGTTGTTAATTGTTGGCATTTTTAATCTGTAAAAAATTATAAAATAGCCCATTGAGTTTATTTTCGAATTTATCTGAAATGCAATTTATTAAGCTATAACTACTTAATAGTTGAGAGTAAGCAGTGCTTACCAAGTGATTAATAAATAACATTTTAATTTCAACTGTTTATTATTGCTGTACGGTTTTGTTTTAATTTGTATGATTTTGTAGAAAGTTACCAAAATGCAACTTAATACTGGCTTTATATAAACCTAAGTATAATTAACAATCAGCTTTTTAAAAGCGCAAGCTCATAAACATTAGCTGTTTGCAGTTTTAAAACCATAATGAATACTTTTTATTAATTAAATTGAAATATTAATTGCTTAGCAGCGGTCTTGTAAGAGTCATGTTGGTATCGCTTAATAAAAGCGCTGCAACGTAAAGCATCACTCAGTAATGGTTAGCCATTAATTTAAAGACGTAATTTATAAACTATGAAAAATTCCAAACATAATCATCAAGAAAATAATCATACGAGGTCTAATCCTACCATGAGTAAAAAAATCATCTTAATAGCAATTATTAGCTTATTTGCCCTGACTATTTTGTATTTTTCCGGCGCATTTAATCGTGACGCAGTGACTGCACAGCGTTTTGTTAATTTACAGCAAGGTGATAAAACCCATGAGGGATTTCGCCGAGCACACGCAAAAGGTATTTGTTTAGCTGGCTCTTTTGAGTCAACGGGTGAGCTTGCTAAGTATTCGCAAGCAAAGGTATTTGATTTAGGGGCAACCCCTTTTGTAGGTCGCTTTTCTATTGCGGGTAATAATCCAACTGCACCTGATTTAAAAGCACCGGTGCGTAGTTTAGCGTTTTCTATAACCACTGATGATAACCAAGAGTGGCGTGTTGCAATGAATACGCCTCCGGTTATGGCGGTAGCTACGCCAGAAGCGTTTTTTAAACAACTACAAGCACTTTCACCCGATCCGGTGACTAAAAAGCGCAGCCCAGAAAAAATTAAAGCATTTTTTGCAGCACATCCTGAAAGTGCCGCTTTTAATAACTGGAAAGCAAGCTACACGCCAACCAGTAGTTTTGCCACTGAGCAATACCACAGTATTAATGCGTTTTATTTGGTGGATGAGAATGATGAAAAGCATGCCGTACGCTGGATTGCTAAACCGCAATTAAGTGATGAAAACACTCAACCACTTAATAATGATTCACCAGATGCATTGCAGCTACAACTTAAAGACCAAGTAGCTCAAGCACCGATTAAGTTTGATATGCTGTTTAGTTTTGCAACCGAAGAAGATGATGAAAACAACCCAACTGTTTTATGGCCACAATCGCGCAAAACCATTAACGCCGGTACGTTAGTAATATCACGCTTGCAAGCACAAGAGGGTGGGGTATGTGAAAACATGAACTTTGATCCGCTGGTATTACCAACAGGTATTCAGCCAAGTGCTGATCCTATTTTACGTGCCCGTGGCGCTGCGTATGCAGAGTCATTTCGTCGTCGTGCTAAAGAAGTACTTTTAAATAATTAATAACAGGAACGAGTCAATGAAAACAATTACTAAATACTCAGCGTCGAGTATGCTTATTCACTGGGCAATGGCATTAATTATACTTTCTATGTTATTTCTTGGTTTGTCGATGGTACAAAGCTTAGCCGTATGGCAGGTAGAGGCTATACAACTGCATAAATCGTTTGGTGTGTTAGCACTGATATTAGTTGCAATAAGATTAATTAATAAAGTACTGTGTAAAAGCCCCGCATTACCACCGAGTGTGCCTAAACCGCAAGCTTTAGCCGCACATTTAACCCAAGTGGGTTTATATGCGTCTATGATTTTAATGCCAATTTCAGGCTGGTTAATGCAAAGTGCTGATGAGCGTACAGTGAGCTTTTTTGGTTTATTTACTTTGCCTAATTTAGTCAGTAAAAATATTGAGGCCTATGCGTTTTTTCGTGAAGCACATGGCCTAATTGCTTATGCATTTTTACTGTTTATTTTTATGCATGTTAGCGCTGCACTTTATCATGGTTTAATAAAGCAAGATGGCGTATTGGGCTCTATGTTGCCGGGTAAGCATAAATAAACTGATTGTTTTATACAAAAAAGGCACAGACGCGCTCGCATCTGTGCCTTTTTAAATTTTAGTATTTAGCCTAATTTAAGCGCGTCTTCTACGCTAAAAGCACCATCTAATAAAGACTTACCTAAAATTACGCCGCCAACACCAAGTTCATTGAGCTTTTTAATATCATCTAACGAGCTTACGCCACCTGAGGCTTGCACTTTAATATCTGCATTATGATTAATTAAATCTTCATAAAGCGCAAAAGAAGGGCCCGTCATGGTGCCATCCTTACTGATGTCCGTGCATAAAAAGTCAATAACACCCAGAGCAACGTAAAAATCAACAAGCTCAAGTAAACCAAACTCAGATTCACTTAGCCAACCGTGAGTAGCAGGTGCCCATCCGTTCGCAGTTTTATTAACATCAAGGGCAATTACAAAGTGCTCAGGACCAAATTGTTCAATCCAGGCTTTTACTTGCTCACGCTTTTCAACCGCCATTGAGCCAATAACCACTTGGTTTGCACCTGCTTTTAGCCAATCGCTCACGTCCTGCTCTGAACGAATACCGCCACCTACCTGGTAAGGTACATTGAGAGCTTTTGTTGCTGCTTGAATATGTTGCCACTGTTTTTTACTTGGATCCCGTGCACCTTCTAAATCAACTAAATGTAATTTAGTGGCACCACTGTCGGCATACTCTTTTAAGCGAGCACCAAGCTCAAAGGGATAAAACTGTGCAGTATCGTATTTACCTTGATACAAGCGGACAATTTGATTTTGTAATACATCTAATGCTGGAATAATCACTGTATTTCTCTTTTAAAAGCATGAAGAGCAACCTAAAGTTGCCAATCAACAAAATTTTGTAATAAACGCGTACCTACTTTAGCGCTGCGTTCAGGATGAAATTGCATGCCTGCATAATTGTCTTTAGCTACAATTGCAGAAAATGTTTGCCCGTATTCGCTGCTGACTAGCGTGGCGTTATTAACTGTATGGGCGAAACTGTGCACATAATAAACCTGGTCGTCCGCATGCAAACCTTGAGTCAACGGGTGCGCTTGTTGAACAGATAGGTTATTCCAGCCCATATGTGGTGACGTTAAGCTACCTACATCGAGTGCTTTCACTTCGCCTGGTATTTTACCTAAGCATTGCACGTTACCTTCTTCAGTGCTTTCACACAGCAGTTGCATGCCTAAGCAAATTCCCATTAGCGGGCGCTGATATTCGTTAATTGCTTGCTGCCAACCATTATCAACCAAACGCTTCATAGCAACAGATGCATGACCAACACCGGGTAAAATAGCACGTTCATAGCCTGCTAGTTGTTCTGGCGAAGTAATCACCGTAGGGCTTTGCCCTAAACGCTCAAATGCAAACCGCACTGAGTTAATGTTGGCGCAACCGGTATTAATTATCGCAATCATAAACATCCCTTAGAGCTGGCTGTTTGTTGGCTGGTATCTTGTGCAATAGCCATACGCAAAGCACGAGAAAACGCTTTGAATAAGCCTTCCACTTGGTGGTGGCAGTTGCCATCACTTACCGATAAAATAAGGCTAATTGCTGCATTATCGCTTAAGCTTTTGAAAAAGTGCTCAACCATTTGCACGTCTAAATCACCGGCTTTTTCACGGCTAAAGTTGGCGTTTAATACAAATGAAGCACGACCCGACAAATCAATTTGTGCCTCAGCTTTACATTCATCCATAGGCAAGGCAAAACCATAACGCGCAATTTGCGATTTGGTGCCAAGCGCCTGTTTAAGGGCAACACCTAAAGCAATACCAATGTCTTCAACAAGGTGATGCTCGTCTATGTGTAAATCGCCTTTGGCTTTAATATTTAAGCCAATATTGGCATGAGTGCGAATTTGATCCAGCATGTGGTCAAAAAAACCAAGGCCAGTTTCAATGTTGCCATTTTTTGTTTGATCAAGGTTAACCGCTACGTCTATTTGCGTTTCTTTGGTGTTGCGTGTCACACGGCCTTCACGGTTTGCCGTGGTCAGCTTAGTGACAATGGCAGGCCAGCTGCCATCGTATAAAATACCTTCACAACATAAGTTTTGTGCAAGGCCAATATCGGTTTGGCGATCGCCAATCACAAAAGAACGTGCTAAATCAACTTTGCCTGAGCGCATTAGTTCAGTGATTAAGCCTGTTTTTGGTTTACGGCAATCACAGTTTTGTTCATCAAAATGTGGGCAAATTAATACTGACTCAAAGCTAATGCCTTGGCTTTGCAGTATGTCCATCATTTTGTCTTGTGCAATGTCAAAATCGGCAGTTGGGAAGCTGTCTGTGCCCAAGCCATCTTGATTTGATACCATTACTAAGCGATAGCCTGCGGCTTGCAGTTGCAATAAGGCAGGAATGACACCTGGTAAAAACGCTAGTTTTTCAAGGCTGTCGACTTGTTTGTCGGTGATTGGCTCTTCAATAATAGTGCCATCGCGGTCTATAAATAAATAGGGGTTACTCATGATACTTCCTGTTGTGCTGTGGCTTGAGGCAATTGCAGGCCATCTAACCAAATTTTTACTTGTTCTAATTCTTGTTCATTACCAATTGAAATACGTAGCCAGTCGTCTTCATTAAATAAGGTAAAGGCGCGCATTACTAAGCCTTGTTTAAGTGCTTGTTTAAAGTAATCTTTATTCGCTAATTTTAAAGTAACAAAGTTGCCTTCACCAGTGAGTATTTTTAATACTGCAGGGGAGGCGTTTAACCAGTCAATAAGCTTTAACTTTAAGCTATTTAAAATGGTCACTTGGCGACGCATTGAGGTTATCGCATCAGGGGCAATGGCTTGTGCTGCAATGCTGGCCACCACACCCGATACCGGATACGGTGCAATGACCTTACGAATAGGCGCTAATACACTGGCCTGAGCGAGAGTAAACCCTGTTCTTAAGCCCGCAAGTGCGAATGCTTTTGAGAGTGTACGAAGCACAACAATGTTACTAAACTCGTTTATAAGTTGTGCTGCACTTTGCTCAGGACAAAACTCAATATAGGCTTCATCAACAATCACCAATGCTTTACCTGCAAGTGCAGTGGCAATGGCTTTTACTTTATCTAGCGGGGTTAAACTACCTGTTGGGTTATTTGGATTACAAATAAATACCAGTTTTGAGCTACCCACAGCGGCAACTATTTCATCCACGCTGGCATTTAATAAAAGCGTTTGTGTTAGGCCATTGATTGCGACGTTGTGTGTATCGGCCGTTACTTTGTACATACCGTAAGTAGGTAAAAATAGTGCAATACTGTCTTTACCTGGCTCACAATAGGTACGCACTAACAATTCAATGCCTTCATCTGCGCCACGGGTCATTAATACATTTTCGCTTTCAAGCTCAGCATAGGCTGCGTAGCGGTCAATAACCAATTGAGGCTGAGGATCGGGGTAACGATTCAAGTCTTCAATTGTTATTTCAAGGTTTTTAGTATACGGGCTTTCGTTGGCATTGAGCCAGGTTGTACCGGTTAACTTTTCACTTTTAGCCGAGCTATACGCAGCAAGTGCTGCAATATTATCAGGTAATAAGCCGCTCTCATTGCTCATTTTTTATTGCCTCTAAACGAATTGAAACCGCATTAGCGTGGGCATCTAGGCCTTCTGCATCTGCTAAGGGTAAAATAGCTTTTGAAAGCTCAGTTAAGCCTTGTTTACTGATAGTTTGTACTGTGTAAGTACGGAAAAAATCGAGTAAATTTAAGCTAGAGTAAGTTGCACTGTAACCATAAGTGGGTAACACGTGATTAGTGCCTGAGGCATAATCGCCCGCTGACTCTGGAGTGTAATCGCCAACAAATACAGAGCCTGCATTCTTTACTTGATCTAAGTAAGGAGTTGCATCTGCAAGTTGTAATATTAAGTGCTCTGGCCCATATTGCGCTGATACGTCAAACGCTTGGGCTACTGAATCAACTAGAATAAGAGACGAATTTGCCAATGCCTGTTCGGCGGTGTCTTTTCGACTTAAGTTAGCTAATTGACGAGTAAGTGCGTCTTGCGTTTGTTCAATAATCGTTTCACTGTTACATAATAAAATAACTTGTGAGTCAGCCCCGTGTTCTGCTTGAGACAGTAAGTCGGCAGCAATAAACTCTGGGTTTGCACGTTCATCTGCAATCACTAACACTTCTGATGGCCCTGCTGGCATATCAATCGCCATACCTGGAATCGTTTGTGCGACTAACTGTTTTGCCATAGTGACAAAGCTGTTACCTGGGCCAAAAATTTTATTTACTTTAGGAACAGACTCTGTGCCATAGGCCATAGCAGCTATCGCGCCTGCACCGCCGCTTTCAATAATTGTAGTGATACCACATAATTTAGCGGCATATAAAATAGCCGGGTTAATTGCTTTATCACCTTGTACTGGTGTGGTTAGTACTACGGTTTTTGCACCGCTTAACTGCGCCAATACACCTTGCATAATAACCGATGACGGAAGAGGGGCACTTCCGCCAGGTACATAAATACCGACTGCTTCGATGGCTTGATATTTCAGTTCACAGTCAACGCCGGGTTGAGTCGATAACTTAATATCTTTTGGTAGTTGCGCTTGGTGAAAACATTTCACATTGGCATAAGCGGTATCAATTGCATACTTAAGCTCTGGGCTTAGCATTTTCTCAGCGGCATTAATTTCATCAAGTGGTACACGTAAACGCGGCTCGGCTCTATTATCGAACTCTTGTGCTAATGCAAGTAAAGCGGCATCGCCTTGCGCATTAACTTTTGCCAAAATAGTCTGGCAAATGCTTTCTACTTTTTGACTTGCTGATACAGCAGGGCGCATAAGCGCCGCTGCTTGAACTTGTGATGATTCCTCATTCCAACGAAGCATGGCTTGTTACTCCATCATTTTTTCAATTGGCATAACTAAAATAGAATTGGCACCAAGGGCCTTAAGTTGTTCCATGGTTTCCCAAAATAGGGTTTCACTGCTCACCATGTGTAGGGCAACATATTCATCATTACCCGCAAGAGCCAATAATGTAGGTTGGCCAGCGCCAGGTAAAATCTCACAAATTTCATCAAGCTTGTCTTTTGGTGCGTGTAGCATAATGTATTTACTTTCTTTAGCTTGCTTAACACCACGTAAACGCGGCATTAGCTTATTTATGAGTGCTAATTTTTCAGTATCTTGTAGTTGAGTGTTTTGGATTAAACAGGCATTTGACTCTAAAATAGTGTCGCCTTGCATTAAGCCATTTGCTTCAAGGGTTGCACCTGTTGAGACCAAATCACAAATGGCATCAGCAAGACCGGCACGAGGCGCCACTTCAACAGAGCCAGTCAGCATAACAGTGCTGGCGTTAATGCCTTCGCGTTTTAGGTATTGGCTTAAAATTTCTGGGTAAGTGGTCGCAATACGTTTGCCTTCAAACCAGCTCTTGTCTTGTTTACCAAGTTCTTGTGGCCATGCAAGTGCTAAACGACAGTAACCAAAGTCAAGTTTAGCAAGCTTTGTAACTTCACTTGGTACACCTTGGCGTTCTCTTTCTGCTTGTACTTCAACTAGTACGTTTTCGCCAACAATACCTAAATCACAAACGCCGTCCATAACTAAGCCTGGAATATCGTCATCGCGCACACGTAATACGTCAATAGGCATGTTGGTTGAGTGTGCTATGAGGCGCTGCTCACGAAGATTGAGTTTTACACCCAGTTGTTTAAGCAGATCTTGACAATCTTTAGATAGGCGGCCACCTTTTTGGATGGCGATACGAAGACGATTACTATTATTCATTACTCATTTTCCTTTAATTTAAAAACTAAAAACCCCGAGGGAAACCTCAGGGCGAAAATGAATCTTGGTATGTTGATTCGCCAGAGGTTTCCTTTTAGGAACAACCTCTCAGCGAAAGACCTGACAGGTTATTCCGATGAATGATGGTGGTGATGTACAACTGTCAGTGAATTAAGCATTTTTTATCCTATTTGGCTAATCGTTATTGTGTTAACGCTTAGCTGCAATCTGTTTAATAAATTTCGCACTTATAAAAACACATTAACCGACAGCATGGCAAGAAAAATTTTCTTTAATTAAAGAATATCTTATAACTGCCGACAATAGTTAACATATTGCTTTATTTATCAACAGCCTTATAGTGATTAAATAACGCGCAACCTGCTGGAGTCACACATGGATATAATGATCCCCTATTTAGGGCCTATTACCCGTTTAGCGCTTGAATCTAAAGGGGCTTTTCATATTGCAGGGGTGCAACAAAGCGCTAGGGCGAAGCAAGTTGAACTTGAAGAGCGCAAAAAGAAAGAGATAGAAAAACAAAAAAAAGCATCGTTCGACCAAAAAAAATCGAGCAATAGCAACGCAGAAGATGACGACAAGCCTCACTTAGATACTTGGGCTTAGATTAATAAAAGTAAACCTCCCACTGCGTGTTAAATATTCTTCTCAATGTAGAGGGGGACTGATTAATCACGGCATTACTTGCTCTTGGCTCTGGGCTTACGTAAAATCCCGCTATTATTTTTTACATAGTGATTGGGATTATCAAACAGCTGTTTAGTGCGACCGGGCCTTTGGCTTTATCAATAGATGGATACACACCACGCCAGCCTCAAATCGATATGGCGGTGGCTGTTGATGATGCATTAAAAACCCGAGCTCAACTTGTTGTTGAGGCAGGTACTGGCACAGGTAAAACCTTTGCCTATTTAGCCCCCGCACTTAAATCTAAAGGTAAAACCATTATCTCAACCGGTTCTAAAGCACTGCAAGAGCAGCTTTATCACCGTGATTTACCCGTATTATTAAAAGCCTTAGGTGCAGCGAAAAAAACGGCCTTGTTAAAAGGGCGTGCCAATTACTTGTGTACATATCGACTAACTCAGCATGTGGCACACGTACCCACAGACGACCCTGATGTTATGCATCAGCTTGCTATGGTTGCAAAGTTTGCCAGTGAGACCCACAGCGGTGATCTTGCCGATTGCATTGGTATTGAAGAAGACGCCAAAGTGCTACCTTATGTAAGCTCAACCGCTGATAATTGCTTAGGCAAAGAATGCCCTGACTTTCAAGAATGCTATATTCGCAAAGCACGTTTAAAAGCGGGGGATGCCGATGTTGTGGTAATTAATCACCATTTATTTTTTGCCGATATGGCGGTAAAAGAATCAGGTTTTGCAGAGCTGATGCCTAATGCTGATGCCTACATATTTGATGAAGCTCACCAATTAAGCGAAATTGCCAGCGACTATTTTGGCGAAACCATGAGCACCAAAAAGCTGGTGGATTTAATTAACGATTTGCGCGCTATTTACCGCGCTGAAATCCCCGATATGCTGCAATTAGGCAAAAGTTTAAATAAACTGGAAACCAGTGTCGCTGATTTAAGGTTGCAGTTTGGAGTTGATGGTAGCCGAGGCGATTGGCGCGAAAAGCTCAGTAATAAGCTTATTTGCTCGGCATTACACCGCGTAATAAGTGATTTAGAGTTTGTGTATCAGGTTTTAAAGTTATGCTTAGAGCGCAGCGATAAAATAGAACATCCGTTTGAACGTGCGTTGGCTTTTAAAGGCCAGTTAGAGCGCGTATTCGATACCGCCCAAACAGGGTTTAGTTACTGGTATGAAACCACGAGGCGCTATTTAACAATCAATATAACGCCATTAAACGTATCGGCAAAATTTGCATTGATGATGAAAGAATCTGGTGCGGGGTTTGTATTTACCTCGGCCACGTTATCGGTCGACAATGAACTGAGCCACTTTAATGCAAGCCTTGGCTTAAAGCCAAAGCAAAGCATGATGGTTGATAGTCCGTTTGATTATGCCAATCAGGCGTTGCTGTGCTTACCACGTTATTTACCTCAATCGCATGAAGATAATATGCCCCATGCGATTGTAAAACTGACCTTAGAGCTCATAAAATCAGCTAAAGGGCGCTGTTTTGTGTTATTTACCAGTTACCGTATGATGCATTTAGTGGCTGAGGGCTTAACGACGCAAATGGACTACCCAGTTTATATGCAAGGGCAAATGTCTAAACGCATTATATTAGAAAAATTTACTCGCCATGGTAATGCGGTATTACTGGGGACCGCGTCATTTTGGGAAGGGGTTGATGTACGAGGCAGTACCTTAAGCTGTGTTATTATTGATAAGCTACCGTTTGCTGCACCTGATGACCCTTTACTACAAGCTAAAATGCAAGATTGTCAAATGCAAGGCAAGGACCCGTTTGCACATATTCAATTACCCCAAGCAGTGATTGCCTTAAAGCAGGGGGTAGGTCGCTTAATAAGAGACAACAAAGATAAAGGCGTGCTAGTGATTTGCGATAATCGCTTAGTTACACGCCAATACGGACAAGTATTTTTAAAGAGTTTACCGCCAATGCGCCGTACACGAAGCTTAGAAGATGCCAATACATTTTTAAAACATATTAATTGAGTACAAAAATGATCAAAAGTAATATTCTCGCCCTAGATGCTTCTACAGAAGCATTATCAATTGTTTTGCATTATCAGGGTAAAACATTTCATCATTTTGAAGAGTGTCCGCAGCAACATAGTCAAAAAATACTGCCACTTATTGATGAGTTACTTGGTAAAGCCGGCTGTAAATTAAAAGATTTAGACGTAATAGGATTTGGCCAAGGTCCTGGAAGTTTCACCGGCGTTCGTATTAGCGTAGCCATTGCCCAAGGTCTTGCATATTCAACTAATTTACCATTAGTTGGGGTATCTACTTTAGCAGTCATGGCACAGCAGGCATTAGAACAGTTTGGTGCTGACGTAGTTTATTCTAGTATTGATGCGCGTATGGGAGAAATATATTTTGCTCAGTACCACGCAAAAGATGGATTGATGACACTTAAAGGCGAAGAGCGAGTATTCAAACCTGAATTGTTAGATGTAACTTTGATAGATACAAACATCGATGCTGCAGCCGTAGGGACTGGGTTTAAAAGTTACCCTGACGCATTAACAGCATTTAATAATGTAACCATACAGCCAGCAATAACCTTACCGGATGCACACTATATGCTGGCCCTAGTAGAGGCGCAGTATCTTGCTGGTAAGGGTGTAAAAGCCAGTGATGCACAACCAAAGTATGTGCGTGACACGGTAACATGGAAAAAATTACCGGGCCGTGAATAAACAAACACGGTTGTTTGCAAATTAAGCGATTTTAAATCATAATTTAATTATGTTGTTGGTTGGAGAAGCGCTGTGTCGCTACCTATAAGTTCTGGTTTTTTTACAGGTGATATACCTGCTAAGGTGCGTTCTACTTCGGTAGTTCCGGCGCAGCCTGAACGAGTACTAGAGCAAGCCAAACCACAAACAACTAATACCGATTATGTCAAAAGCAGCCCAGAAGGGCTTGAACTTGCAAAAGAGTTTACAAAAGCGAACAGCAAAGACACCCAATACAGCCAAACTATTTACGATCAACCCAGTGCCCAAGTAAGCAAAGCGATTTCGACATATACTGAGTTTGCTAATTTAGAGCGAAGAGCTGAAGTTCAAAGTTTAATTGGTGTTGATATATACGCCTAGTTAAAACCTGACAAAAATCAGCAAATAAAAAGCCCGAATGAATCATTCGGGCTTTTTATTTTCATTACTGAGATTATTGCTCTATATAACCAATCAATTTTTTAGCTATATCGGTATTATTTTGAGAGCCAACAAAGTCATCGCTATTTTTACCATAAGCAAATACTTGTACATCAGACGCTGTGTGACCGCCCGTTGTCCAGCCAGTAAAACTTAAGTCATTAATAATGCTTTTAACGGCCAAGTTTAGGGTTTTCTCACCCATAGCTTTGGCTTGCTTAAGTTTAATTTCGTTTTCAGCTGTAAATTCAATACTGGTATTAGCCTGCCAAACCGTTTTAAGGTTATCTGACTCCATTAGTAATTTGGTCAATGTACCTGCAGTGGCTTTAACACCTTTGATGATATCTGTTTCCCATTTATATTGGCCATGTGCACCAATAGTTAAACCGCCTGTTGAGTGATCAGCTGTGATCACTAAAATAGTGTCTGGGTTGTTATCTACATAAGCTTTAGCCGTTTCGATTGATTTAGCAAAATCGTCCATTTCAGCCATTGCACAGGCAATATCATTCGCGTGGCCACACCAATCAATTTGGCTGCCTTCAATCATCACAAAAAAGCCTTTATCATTTTGCCCATCAAGCAAATCAAACGCTTTAGCAGTTAACTGCTTTAATCTTGTTGGGTTTTCATCAAGAGCAAATGGTAAGCCTTTAGGTGCATATAAACCTATAGCAGGCACTTGAGTGATTTGACCAAGGTTTTGAATATCATCGCCGTATTGATAACCAGCTTGTTTAAACTCGTCAACTAAGTTTCTGTCATCACGAATAAAGTACTGAGTACCACCGCCTAACATTAAATCAACTGGTAATTTACCTGCAATTTTATTGTCAATGTAGTCATTGGCAATATCATCATAGTTTCTTCTTGACTCATTATGTGCGGCAAAGCTTGCTGGTGTTGCATGGTTTATTTGTGAAGTCGCCACTAATGCTGTTGTCATTCCTTGCTCTTTTGCAATTTCTAACATGGTTTTAACAGGTTTTTTAGCTGTATCAACAGCAATTGCGCCATTATAACTTTTATGACCGCTACTTAGTGCTGTTGCACCCGCTGCGCTGTCGGTTACGTACGTATGGTCGTCAGGATAAGTATGTGCCATACCTTTTAGCATGGTATCGAAAACGGTGGTTTCTATTTCTTTTGTTGTTGGGTCGTCTTTGTAGTATCGATAAGCAGTTGTGAAAGCGGGACCCATGCCATCACCAATCATATAAATAACATTTTTAGGCGCTGTTTGAGCGAAAGCTCCTGTTGTTGTACATAAAAGCGCTAATAATCCGAACTGTTTTTTCATTGTGTGTACCCTTTAAGTGTACTTGTTTTATTTAATAGCGCTATTATTGTATACAGATAGCAAGATAAATAAATGAATATATGATGATTAATGAGTTTTGTATGAGGTTTTGACTATTTTTAGCTTAATACTTCCATATTAGCGACATGAATTACCCTATAAAATAATTATTTACTGATATATCAATATAATAGGTACGCTAAATTAGTTTAAGGAATTGAACTGAGTTTGCAAATAGGGGGTATAGTAATACAGCCTTGAGTGAACCTTTCACCCAAGGCAAGTTAAGTAGGTGTTAAACTTTAAAGCGCGACACCATTACTTGAAGCCCACTGGCTAATTGAGCAAGCTCGCTGCAGGCTTGTGCTGTTTGTTCAACAGATTGACCACTTTGTTCGGCAATATCATTAATGCGAGTGATACTGCGGTTTACTTCTTCTGCGGCCAGTGATTGTTGCTCAACTGCGGCAGAGACTTGAATGTTCATGTCGTGAATTCCCTCAACAGCAAGGTTAATTTCACTCAATGAGGTTTGCGTTCCCGTTATTTCAGTAACCGAATCATTGCTCTTCGTGCTACTGCGTTCCATTGCATCCACAGCATCTTGAGTCCCAGTTTGAATGTTGGCAACCATTTGTTCAATTTCACCGGTAGATTGCTGAGTGCGTTGCGCTAAGTTACGTACTTCGTCGGCTACCACAGCAAAGCCTCGACCAGCTTCACCCGCACGCGCAGCTTCAATAGCAGCATTTAGTGCTAGCAAGTTTGTTTGCTCGGCAATATTTCTAATTACTTCCAGTACTTTTTCAATACTTCCGCTTTGCTCTTGTAAATTCCGAATAGTTTGTGAAGCTTGCTCAACTTCATTGGCTAATGAGTTTATCGCATTAACACTTCGCTCAACGGAGCGATTACCTTCTACTGCAATTGCATTGGTTGTTTGTGCGCTACTTGCAGCACTGTGCGTATTGCCAGCAATTTCTTGAATAGACGCTGCCATTTCTGTCATTGCTGTTGCAACTTGTGTCGTTTGGTCGCGCTGAGTTACTACACCTTGACGGGTTTCGTTGGCAACAGCGGTAAGCTCTTCTGTTGCTGCGGCCATTTGGTTTGTTGAATCCGCAACCTGCTGAACAAGCTCCTGAATTTTAGAAATGAACAGGTTATATCTGTAAGCTAGTTCGCTGAGTTCATCTTGCCCTGTTTCATCGAGTCTGCGAGTTAAGTCACCTTCACCTTCAGAAATATCTTTAAGGGAGGTAAGCGTAGAGCGAAGTGGTCTAATAATAGTTTGTGATAAGCCATAAGCAATTAACACCGCAAGCCCTATGGCAATAATAGCAATAACTATCACAAAATTGCGGGTGTTTGCTGCCGAATTAGCGTAAAAGCTGCGGTTCATCGCGATTTCAACTACCGCAACGGGTTTACCTGAATAGTCGTTAATACTTTTAGCAAGGGTCGCTAATGGTTTTGATGAGCTGTTGTGATGACCTAGTACCGTATTACCATCCCAAGCAGCAAGGATCTCATTTCTTGAGATAAGCGTTTTTTCAGTTAATGATGAAGCAAGCAGTTTTGGCGTTCGGTTTTTTATAGTATGAATTGCAATATCTACATTTGAACCAAAGGCAGCACTAAATTGTTCAACAAAATTTTGTGATAAATCAATACCAAATTCAATTGATCCTACGTGTTGACCATCTGCATTTACCGGCACTAAACCTCTTATTCCTAGTCCACTAACGCCTTCTTCAACGCCATTAACTGGCTGACGTTTACGGTTAACTTCTACAATGGTACTTCGCTTAGATGATAAATCATCTCCGTACTTTTTAGGATCGTGTAAGCGTAAAAAAGAGGTAGCAGGAGCAGTGTGAAATTGAAACTGTTCGACCCCATATTGCTCACTCAGGGTATAAAAAACCGGTAGCAATTGTTTGCTAAGCAGCTCTCTGTCACCTCTAGCAAAGGCTTCTTTAATAGATGGCTGGCTGGCAATCATCGCACTCATTGCTTGCGCTGACATTGCTTGGTTGTTAATTTGTGAGGTGACAGCGTCATAAATGCTTTGCATTTCACGTTTTTCCGCTTCACTACTCAGTTGGTTGGAATTGATCAAGTAAAACGCTGACATAATGATGACAGTTATCGTTACGAGGGTTGTAAAACCAACAGATAGACGAGAGCCGATGGTAAAGTTTCTAAACACGATTAAACCTTATAGATTTTAATTTGCACTTAAAAATACAAATATGAGTACAATTATTTTATTGATAAACGCATAGAATCCTTTCATAGTGTTTGGCTGGTATTTTTTGCAGATACATTGAAGTTATTCGTTAAGTTTAGATTAATATTAATAGATATCAAAGAAACTGTAGTATAAAAACGCATTTATTTTGTATGAATAACATACAGCTAAATCTTTGTTTATATCGGTGTTACTTGGTTATCTTTTATGCATTTAAAGTTGCATTAAATTTACAATGTAAAATAAACAAATAACGCTCTTTTTGTCTTTCTTTTAATTCTTTAGGGTTGTTTTTTTGTTTTTAAATTCGAAAAAGCCATTCAAAATAACTGCTTTTTGCGTGTTAAAATAATTTAAATAGAGGTAATAATTGCAACCATTTTCTGTCAAAGCTAATGACTTAGATATACATGGCCTTAAATTTGGAGACGGTGAAGAGATTGTTATCGCGCTTCATGGTTGGTTAGATAACAGTGCCAGTTTTGCGCCTATGCTTACTAATGTACTCTCAAATCAAACATGGTATTGCATTGATTTTGCAGGGCATGGTCTGTCATCTTGGCGAAGCCCTCAAGCTCACTATTATTTTATTGATTATGTGGATGATGTTTACGCCTTCATTAATGCGCTTAATATAAAAAAAGTACATTTGGTAGGGCATTCAATGGGAGCGATGGTCGCGGGTTTATTTGCAAGTTGTTTCAGCGAATACGTTAGATCCGTTTCTTTTATTGAAGGAATAGGTTGCGTTACAACCCAAGCAGATGAAGTCGCTTCGCAGCTAAGAAGTGCCATACTTAACCGAGCACGGATAACAACTAAAAAACCGAGGGTATACACGTCAAAGCAGCAAATTTATCAAGCACGTTCAAAAACAACAGATTTAAATGATGAACTAATTGCGCTGTTAATGGACAGAAACATAAAACAAATGCACAGTGGGTTTGAGTTAACGACTGACCCTAAGCTTAAAAATCACTCAGGTTTTCGATTTGATGAAGCGCAATGTATTGGTGCAATAAAAGAATTAATTGCACCATGTCAATTAATATTAGGTGATAAAGGTTATCCATTTGTAAAACAAAACTTAGATAAGTATAGTAATTATTACAATAACTTGAGAGTATTAGAAGTGCCTGGCGGCCATCACTGCCATATGCAAAGTAGTGGGCTATGTTTTGAACACATTCAAGCATTTATGCTGCAAAGTAGTGCATGTTAATTGTATATTAGCGATAAATGTGGGATTATCTCTAGATTAGAGTATTTGCTCAATTGTGAAAGTGCCTTACTTAGATTAAGGTTAATAAAAATATAATTATAAACAGGGGCTAAGAGTGGAAAAAATCTGGCTTAAGCGCTACCCAGAAGGTATGCCTGAAACAATCGATCCTGAGCACTACAACTCGTTACTCGAAGTGTTTGAAAAAAGTTTTAATGAATACAAAGATTTACCTGCATTTACAAATATGGGTAAAACATTGTCTTACAACGATATAGATGCAGCAACAAAACGCGTTGCCGCCTATATTCAAAACGATTTAGGGTTAAAAAAAGGCGATAAAGTCGCTGTGATGATGCCTAACTTGTTGCAAACCCCTATTGCTATCTTAGGTATTTTGCGTGCAGGGTGCGTGGTGGTTAACGTTAACCCACTTTACACCGTACGCGAGCTAGAGCACCAGCTGAAAGACTCTGAAACATCAGCAATATTTATACTGGCTAACTTTGCTGTCACGCTTGAAAAAGCGCTGCCTAACACCGACGTGAAACACATTGTGGTTACACAAGTGGGTGACATGATGGGCGGCCTTAAAAAGCATTTAGTTAATTTTGTCGTTAAGCATTTCAAAAAAATGGTGCCGAACTACACGTTGCCAAACACGATTAACTTCTGCGATTTATTAAAAGCAGATCCAAACGGTTACAAACGCCCAGACGTAAACCTAAGCGACTTAGCTTTTTTACAGTACACGGGTGGAACTACCGGTGTGTCAAAAGGCGCTATGTTAAGCCATGGCAATATGGTGGGTAACCTTGAGCAAGTATCTGGTTGTTTAGATAACGTGCTTGACCGTGGTAGTGAAGTGGTTATTACTGCGCTTCCGCTTTATCATATATTTGCATTAACGGCGAACTGTTTAGCATTTATGAAATATGGTGGCTTAAACGTTTTAATTACTAATCCACGTGATATGCCAGGGTTTGTAAAAGAGCTTAGTCAGCATAAATTTACTGCTATTACAGGTGTTAATACTCTATTTAATGGCTTATTAAATACTCCGGGTTTCTCTGAACTTGACTTTAGTCACCTTAAAATGTCATTGGGTGGCGGTATGGCTGTTCAACGCCCTGTTGCAGAAAAATGGCAGAAGGTCACTAACAGTAAGTTAATGGAAGGCTATGGCCTGACAGAATGTTCGCCATTAGTTACAATTAGCCCTTACGATTTAGAGGCTTATAATGGCTCTATTGGTTTACCTGCACCAAGTACAGATATTAAATTAATGCTTGATAATGGTGAAGAAGCGGCTAAAGGTGAGCCAGGTGAATTGTGGGTCAAAGGCCCGCAAGTAATGCTTGGTTATTATAACCGCCCAGACGCAACCGCCGAATGTTTAAAAGATGGCTGGTTTGCAACAGGTGATATTGCGACATACGATGATGAAGGTTTCTTCTATATTGTTGACCGTAAAAAAGACATGATTATTGTTTCAGGCTTTAATGTTTTCCCAAATGAGATTGAAGAAGTGGTTGCAATGCACGAAGGTGTATTAGAAGTTGCTGCAATTGGTATTCCTCATGACATTAGTGGTGAACAAGTTAAAGTTTTTGTTGTGAAAAAAGACCCTTCTTTAACTGAAAAAGATATAATAAAACATTGTCGTGATAATTTAACTAATTATAAGGTTCCTAAACTCGTTGAGTTTAAGGATGAGTTACCCAAAACTAACGTGGGTAAAATCCTCAGAAGAGCCTTAAAAGATTAGCAACTATAAAAAAG
>NZ_BADW01000002.1:0-15196 GCF_000241165.1 Pseudoalteromonas sp. BSi20439 | reverse complement strand
AATGGCTTAGCTATCTTACTTTTTAAGTGATAGCTTTTCGCCTTTTAAGCTTTTACGTACATTAGAAATACGCGAACGGTTCTTCGCTCTCGCTTCACCGGTAGCTTGGCCTGATGGCTTATTAGCACGGGTGCGGCGTAAATGCGCTGGCTTTTTACCAATTTTATCAATCAGTACTTCACGATTACTTACTTCGTAACCTTCTAAGTAAACACGTTTAATTTTTTGACCAATTAAGGTTTCAATTTCAAACAACATGTTTTCTTCTTCGCGGCTAACAAACGAAATTGCTTGTCCTTGGTTACCAGCACGACCTGTACGGCCAATACGGTGTACGTAATCTTCAGCAAGCCAAGGTAAATCAATATTAATAACGCGCGGTAAACCGTCAATATCAATACCACGTGCTGCAACTTCTGTTGCAACTAAAACGCGTACTTTGCCTTCTTTGAATTCACGTAACGCACGACGACGGTTACCCTGCGATTTATCACCATGACACACTGCCGCTGGGATACCGTCTAGGTTAAGCTCAGTGACTAGCTCATCTGCGGTTTCTTTCATGTTTACAAACACCAGCACTTGCTGCCAGTTTTTCTTACCAATTAGCTCAGAAAGTAACTCTTGCTTACGGCGCTCTTCTACCGGGTAAACCACGTGTTGTACTGTGCTTGCGGTGCTGTTAGTTTGATCAACACGCACAATTTCAGGTTGCTTTAGCACTTTAGAGGCAAATTGTTTAATTGCTGCTGGGAAAGTTGCTGAAAACAATAAGATTTGACGCTCATCAGCACAGCTTTTTATCACGCTTTGCATGTCATTAATAAAGCCCATATCGAGCATACGGTCAGCTTCATCAAGTACTAAGTGTTTTACTTGGGCAAGGCTTAAGTTACCTAAACGAATATGATCAAGTAAACGCCCTGGTGTTGCTACTACAATATCCACACCTTCTTTGAGTGCAATTTCTTGTCCTGCGGTATTAACACCACCAAATAAACTCACTACTTTTAGCGAAGTGTACTTAGCAAAGTCTTTAAAGTTATTAGCTATTTGCTCTGCAAGCTCACGCGTAGGTGCAAGGACTAAGGCGCTTGGCGCATTCGTAGTACTGCTATCTGACTCAAATAACTTTTGGATAATAGGGAGTGCAAAGGCAGCGGTTTTACCTGTGCCGGTTTGAGCACTCGCTAAAACGTCTTTACCTTTACGAACAGCCGGAATAGCTGCGCGCTGAATGGGCGTAAGGGTGTGGTAATTAAGTTCGTCTAACGCCTGAATAAGTTCAGGGGCAAAACTAAAAGATTTAAAATTCATTGCTGTATAACCTGCGGCCACATTATCAAGGGTCGCAAATTATACAGTAAAATCGCTTAAACAGTTAGTTTTAAACACCAGAAACCACTAATTTATAAAATGCGGGGTAATTAGCTATTATTAGACGCTGTTTGAGTTAGCTAAATGATTTTAACTCGCAATATTAATCCTCGCTTATTCACTTCTTTATTGCGATTTTATAAACTTTACACCGTTGTTTTACATTGTGTTACATAACCATTTGCATTTAAATAAAAAAAGCAGGTACACTTTCTCGCCCATTTTGTTGGGTGAATATAAATTAAAGGAAATTAATAATGATAAAAAGATGTTTAACTGCTGCGGTATTAGTAAGCGCGTTTGTTTCAATGCCGTCACAAGCAAAAAGTGGCATCAACCCATGGCAACAATGTGGTATTGGCGCGATGGTTTTCCCAGATAATGGCGTTGCTGCAGCAATTTCTAATATTATTTGGGATTTAGGCACAACTGCAGTGTCTTCTAACATCTCTTCAGTAGAAAGTTGTGAAGGCGCTAACGTAAAAACAGCGCAGTTTATTCAACAAACTTTTCCTGTATTAGAACAAGAAATAGCACAGGGTGAAGGCGAGTATATCGCTGCAATGCTTAACGTACGTGGTTGTGATGTAACTGCACATCAACAAATTATCACTTCGGTACGTAACGATTACGCAAACGCGCCAATAGACAATGCACAAGCATTTTATGAATTAGTTGAAGGTAAAATTACAACTAACTTTTCATCTCAATGCGCTGCAATCTAATAATTAAAGGGCTTAACAGCCCTTTTTTTGGTTAAACAATGAAACCTCTATTTTATTTAATTAGTGCTTTTTTATTCATCTCTTTCTCAAGCTCTGCCACGCAATCTATCTCTGTTTTAGCCAAACACCCAATATGGTTGAAATTAGGGCATTACAAAAACCAACCAGCTACCATCAGTTATATTACTAACGCATCATTTTTTATTGCAGATAACGGACGTACTGATCCGGCTGCCGAATTAAAAGCAACAATCCATGCTTTTAATAACCTGCCCTCAATGCCATGTCGCTACCCTGCTCGTTACCAATGGCTCAAAGAGCAAGGTTTAACCTTTTCAATGCCAGCTGCAGAGTGCCCAAAATTAAAGCAATGGCGAGAGCAACAAGCAATTCACTCTGTTAGTTTAGTATTTGCATCTGGTTATATGAGTAATCCCGCATCGTTATATGGTCATTTATTACTTAAACTTAATCGCTCGACCGAATCAAAAAACAAATTATTAGATTACAGTATTAACTATGGCGCACACGTTCCAGATAATGAAAACGGCTTGGTGTATATTCTCAAGGGCTTGTTTGGTGGTTATAAAGCCGGTTTTTCAGATCAATTGTTTTATCGCCACCAGCACAACTATGGTGAAATAGAATTAAGAGATTTATGGGAATATACCCTCAATCTAAACGAGCGCGATGTGGTTTTTATTGCTAATCACTTATGGGAAATTTTAGGCACTGAATTTGATTATTACTTTGCCGATGAAAACTGTGCATTTCATCTTGCGCAAATTATTGAACTTGTTATTGGCGATCAACTAACCAGCGAAGGCGCTCCTTGGGTAATACCAGCCACTATTTTTTCAAGATTAAACACGGCCACTTACCAAGGCCAATCGGCGGTTAAAAAGATCACATTTACCCCCTCGCGCGACACTGTATTTACCAAGCACGTTCAATCTTTAAGTGAAAAAGAGCTCAGCTTTGCTAAACAAATCTTTGCTGAATCAGCAGTACTTAAAAGCAAATCTTTTTTAGCTTTGCCAGTGCAGTCTCAAAAAGCCATTATTGGCACTTTATTTGAACTTGTACAAGTGAAACAAATTCAAAAGCAAACCCCTGTAAAAATAAGTGAGTTAAAAAATGCACTTATTAAAGCGCGCTTAAAGCTACCAATGGGCGAAAACAAAGTTAAATTTCAATTTATCCAGCAGCCACCACATAAAGGTCAAAAGCCCTCTAACAGCTCAATTTCTGCGATGCACACGGCTGAGAAAACACAGTACACTATGGGTTTTAGGCTGAGCTATTTTGATACCCTTGCCTCTGATATTGCTCGCATTCCATTTTCTAATTTAGAAATGTTAGATACCGAGCTGATGTTTACAAATGGCGAAACTTACATAAACAAAATTCATTTATTAGATTTAGAGTCATTCAATCCAAACCAATTGTCTTGGGCTAATGAATCTAAGTGGTCGTGGAAAATCAATGTGGGATTCGATAGGCAACCAGCACTGTGCAGAACCTGTAAACGCGGCTTTGTTATGGGGGGAGCCGGACAAGCTTGGCAATTTAGCAACAACACCTTAGCCTATAGCTTAGTTAATGGTTACTTGGGTGATTTAGCTAAAAATAGCCACTTTTATGATTCGTCGGTAGAGATGGGGATTATTACCGGTACTGACTCAGGTATTAAACTCAGAGCATCCTATGAAAAGTCATTCTTAAATGCTAAAAACCCAGCGCAAACCAAACTAGAACTGGCAGTGCCTATTAGCCCAGATATTGATATTAGATTGGCGGTCACTCACGCTAATTCAGCTATTTGGCAGCTTAAACTCAACTACTATTGGCAGTGATATAAAAAAGCAGCCTCTGTGTTTACAATAGGCTGCTTTGAAAATTTAGTAGTTAATAAATAGCCTAACAGTTTAAGATAAAATCAAAACCTTACTAATATCCACGCACTGCGCTCGACTACCGACAAAGTCTTGCTCATTAAGCTGATTAATTAGCGTTTCACCTTGTTGCTGTTGCTCATCGTTAAGCGGTACGTAAGGCATTCTAAAAACGGGGTTAACCGCACCTGTCATGATCATCGCAGTATTAATGGCAATTGGGTTTGGCTCGCAAAACAGCCAGTTCATTAATGGTTGTAATGAGTTATTAAGCGCATCATTTTTACTATCCATTAATTGACGGAACAACCCTGGGATCAGGTTAGACGTAACTGAAATAACACCATGTGCTTTATGGATATGGCGTGCATCGTGTGCTTCGTCATCATTCCCAGACCAACACGCAATACCTTGTTGTTCATAGTGCACTATACGCTCATTGCCACCACATTCTTTAACACCAATAAAGTGCTCATGCTGTGCTAGTGGTTCAATAATATCAGGGGTGAGGTCTTGACCTGTGCGCCCTGCTACGTTGTAAATAAACGCCGGACCAATATCAAGCACACGTTTAAAGTGTTCTTTAACACCGGCAATTGATGTGCGCCCGTAGTAAGGGTTAATTTGCAATGAGGCATGCATGCCGCTGGCAAAACCATATTTAGTTGCTTTAATTGCTTCGCGCGTATTATTACTTCCGGTGTTGCCTACAATCAGTAATTTATCACCAAATTTATTGGCACTGTGCGCAATTAGCATTAAGTGCTCTTCCCAGTTCATTAACTGGCCTTCACCGGTGGTGCCACCAACAACTATGCCGTCAACACCCGCTGCAATTTGTATTTCAACGAGTTCATCATACTTTGCAAGATCGATCTCACCATTGGCTAAGTAAGGTGTTTTAATTGCAGTAATAAGGCTTGCTTGTTTAATTTGTTCTAGGGTGCGCATAAAAAAATCATTGTTATTAATACTTGGCCTATTTGTACCATATTTACCGCGCTATTTGCAGTGATAGCCAGTATTTAATTATAAAATGGCTTGTGTTATTGGGTTTGATGATACAAAATAAACAACTGTATAAATAAACAGTATTTTGTTTTTTACTATTAAGCGAGCCACTATGCGTTTATCTGACTATTTAAGCACTCACTTTTATCACACTGATGAGTTATGCCAAGCACTCAACATAGACACTGAAACTCTTGAAGATTGGCAAGCTCAAAGCATTTTTCCTAAGCCAAGTTATTGCATTAAAAACCAGATGAGTTGCAGCTCTTACTCAGGCTTATATGAGTGTGAAGAATACGACGATTATTATCCCCGAGGCTGCGTAAACTGGGGACAGGGAGTTATAAAGCAAAAAATTGAGTCATCTAATCAGGCGTTTAATCTGTTTGCTCAGCACTATACCCAATGCTTGGCTAAGCTTGCACAACAAGGCTTTATATTTAACGAGGAACTGTTTGGCTGTGAAATAGAAGAACATTTACAGCAAGTGTGGCAACAGTTTTTATGCAGCAAATATGGGGTGCTTACCCAAAATGGCTTAATTGATGAAATTGTTGCTGTGGATATTGGCAGATTATTAGTAGACGATATAACCGAGCTGCGCAGCAAAGCCAGTTTAGATAAAGATGAGCGCACCCGCATTCACCCCGCCATGAAGCTTTTAAATAAAGCCCTTAGCCATGGCGCCGATCACGAAAAGCAACTTACATTACGTAGCCGTTATATTGATGCCCTTATTTTAAAATACGATTTATCGATTAAATAAAGGTTACAGCTCCTACTTGGCTATTAGCTTTGTGCTGTTAACCAATGGTTTTATACACATCAATATTAGTAGAGGTAATAAATGTACCGACTGCATCACCAAAGGCTTTAAAGTGTGGTGCGTTTTTATGGGCTTCGAAATGCTCAGTAGACGCCCATTGCTCACTCACTAAATAGGTGGTTTGCTCAGAATCGTTTTTAACTGATAGCTCGTAACGCAGGCAGCCTACTTCTTGGCGAGAGGACTGTTGTAAGTTTTCGAGCTCGGTTAATAGACGCTCTGCATCCCTATTTTCACTCGATAGTGTAGCAATTACCGTTAACATGGGTGTTCCTTGTTTAAAAAATAAAGGTGCAGCTTTACTGCACCTGTTTTGGTTTTGGCTTTTTGGTTATTGATCCCACTGTGGTGCAAAGTCTGGCGATGCTTGGCGGTCGTTGCAATCAAGGCCATTAATTCGCGCTATATCTTCATCATCAAGTTTAACTTTGTCGTTAAAGTTATCCTCTAAGTTTTTACGCTTAGTCGATGATGGAATTGTGGTCATGCCGTTCGCATTTTCCCATGCAATAACCACTTGCGCTGGCGTTGCATCATGCTTGTTAGCAATATCAATAATGGTTTGATCTGTTAATACCTTACCCACAACAAATGGCATATAGCCGGTAACATGAATTTTATGTTGATCGCAAAAAGCGCGCAGTTTAGTGTTGGTTAAATATGGATGTACCTCAATTTGATTAGTGAATATTTCGCGAGGATCTAAGGTTTGCATTGCCTCATTTAAGTTGGCAATGGTGAAGTTAGATACACCAATATGTTTAGTTAACCCCAGCTTTTTAGTTAACAGTAGCTCGGTTAAATATTCACTCATGGGTTCATTATTTGCGGGCGCTGGCCAGTGAATTAACAATAGGTCGACATAATCAAGCTGTAACTTCTCTAAAGATGATTTAACACTGTCAACAAAGTCAGCTTTGTTGAGCTTGTTATTCCATACTTTGGTGGTTATAAATAATTCTTCACGAGGAATATTGCTGTCTTTAATTGCTTGGCCAACTTGCTCTTCATTGCCATATATTTGCGCGGTATCAATGTGGCGAAATCCAACTTCTAACGCCATTTTTACAGATTCATAAGCTGTTTTACCTTCTAAACGAAAAGTACCCATACCTAAATCTGGCATTTCAATTACACGTTGTGTCATAGCTTTATCCTTGTTTAATAATAGGTTTAAAATTCAAACGACGCGTTTACTAAATACACCTATTACTTTTTTTGATTTAAAATTTTGACCTCATGTGAATACTGAGGTCATTAATTTTTATTTCAAGACTAACCTATATGAGTTCGGCTTTATTTAGCCTGAACATTATGTTTATCTAGCCTGCCACTGTATCGAGTAACTATTAAAGCCAGCAATGAAACAACGGCCCCAATCCATGCGGTATCTTTTAGTTCCATATGCTCGACTACAAGCCCCCCTGTAACAGAGCCTAAGGCTATTCCAATATTAAACGCCGCGATGTTTAAGCCCGATGCTACATCTACCGCATTAGGAGTGTGCTTTTTTGCCTGTTTTACTACATAAAGCTGCAATCCTGGTACATTACCAAATGCAAATGCCCCCCATATTAAAATAGTCAGCACTGCGGCTACTTTTGATTCCATAGTAAAGGTGAAAGCCAATAAAATAATTGTTAACGCGCTAAATATAATACTCAGTGCACTAATTGGGCCTCGCTTGTCGGCTAATTTTCCGCCCCATATATTACCAACAGCCACCGACACACCATAAACCAGCATTATTAAACCAATAACGGATGGTGCAAAGCCAGTTTGCTGCTCTAATATAGGCGCTAAATAAGTAAACGCGGTGAACGTACCGCCGTAGCCTAATATAGTCATTAAATAAACGAGCAATAAGCGCGGCTTAACAATAACCTGTAGCTGCTCTTTAAACGTCGCCGGAATAGACTGCTTTAAGTTTTTTGGTACTAAAATAGCGCTGCCAATTAGCGCAATTAAACCTAATGCCGAAACCACTAAAAACGTTGCACGCCAGCCAAAGTGCTGGCCAATCCATGTTCCTAATGGCACACCCGTTACAAGCGCTACCGTAAGGCCGGTAAACATAATTGCAATAGCGCTCGCCTCTTTGTCTTTACTTACCAAGCTTGTTGCTATCATTGAGCCAATAGAGAAAAATACACCATGAGCTAATCCTGTTAGTATGCGCGCCAGTATTAGTGTTTCGTAACTCGGCGCTTGCCAAGCTAATAAATTACCCATAACAAATAAGCCCATAAGACTTATAAGTACCACTTTTCGGTTCCAGCGACCCGTTAATGCAGTGAGTACCGGTGCGCCAATAGCTACACCAACTGCATATAAGCTCACTAGTAAGCCTGCTGATGGTAAGCTCACGCCTAAATCGTTTGCAATAGTTGGCACTAAACCCACTATAACAAACTCGGTTGTTCCAATTGCAAATGCGCTTAAGGTAAGCGCCCATAAAGCCAATGGCATAAATACATCCTCATTTTTAAAATAGATGCATAGTGTGAGTAAAAACTCCTTTGCAATAAATAGCATAAATGGCAAAATACTTTTGTTTATTTTGCAAATATAAATGAGTGAATTTATGCCTGTTCAAGCTAAAACTGAAGATCTAGAAATGTTTATTACCATTGTTGATTGTGGCAGTTTTTCCGGTGCGGCTAGTTTACTCGATTTAAATGTAGCTAAGGTTTCAAGAGCGCTATCTCGCCTCGAAAGCAGGCTAAACTGCACATTACTAAACAGAACAACTCGGCGCTTAGAACTGACCGAGGAAGGGCATATATATATAGAATATGCGCGAAAGGCTTTAAACACGCTGCTCTTAGGGGAAGAAACAATAAAGCTACTTAAGCAAGCACCTAGCGGGCACTTGCGTATAGATGCAGCAAGCCCTTTTGTTTTACATCAACTAGCGCCACTAGTTAATGAATTTAAAAAGCAATACCCGCAAATCACGCTCGATATTACCTCACACGACAATATTATTGATTTACTTGAGCGCAAAACAGATTTAGCTATTCGCATTGGAGACTTAAAAGATTCAAACCTGCACGCGCGAAAATTAGGCCAAAGTAAATTAAAATTGGTCGCAAGCGCTGATTATTTAAAAAATGCGCCACCGTTACAGCAAGTTTCAGATCTTAAAAACCATAACCTAATTGGCTTCAGTGAGCCCAATACTCTTAATCAATGGCCCTTGAAGCATCAGCAATCACTGCACTTTGATTTAAGGGCTAACAGCGGCGAAACCATTAGGCATTTATGTATTGCTGATCAAGGCATAGCACTTCTCTCACAATTTATGATTGCAGAAGATTTAGCCAAAAAACGATTAATAGAAGTTTTACCTCACAGCGTAAGTAGCCCAAATAATCGAGAATCTATTTATGGCGTTTATTACAAAAATGGGGCGGTTTCTTCCCGTATCGTTGCATTTTTAGATTTTATACAACCGCGACTAAGTTTATAAATCGCTTTTAAATTGAGTTTAAAGAGCAACTTAATGAAATAATTTACATTATTGACGGTTTTAAGATTAAGCTGAGTATAAACACTGCAGTTGCATTATTTGGATGAGGTAGTATGGATTCTTTAACACAAGTTGCATTAGGCAGTGCCGTAGGCTACGCGGTACTAGGCAATAAAGTAGGTAGAAAAGCCGTTGCGTGGGGCGCTATTTTAGGCACTTTACCCGATCTAGATGTATTTTTACCCTATGGCGGCAGTGTAGAGGCATTTACCTATCATCGCGGTTTTAGCCATTCTTTATTTGTGCATTTATTAATAAGCCCGCTAATTGTATGGCTAATATTAAAAATACACACAGGCATGCAGACTTATAAAGCTCGTTGGTTTTGGTTAGTTTTTTTGTGCTTATCAACACATGCTTTATTAGATTCACTCACCGTTTATGGTACTCAGCTAATGTGGCCCTTAAGTGAATACCCTTTTGCGGTATCCAGCATGTTTATTATTGACCCCCTTTACACCTTACCGTTATTAATTGGTTTAGCTTTTACTTTATTACCTAAAATAAGCACAAGTAAAGCCTATAAAATCAATGCAATTACACTTAGCCTAAGCACAGCGTATTTATGCCTTGCCTTTGTGTTTAAACTCAATATTGACGACAAGGTAAAAACAGCACTGAACAATCGCGATATTGACGCAACCGGCTATATTAGTACGCCTGCCCCGCTCACTACTTTACTTTGGCGTGTAGTAGTGATGTCTGACGGTCACTACTACGAGGGTTATGCCTCCGTGTTTGACTCGCCCAGTGATGTAACCTTAAATGCCTACAATACAACACCGTCTTTAATTAAGCCTATTGACAACCAATGGGGCATACAAAGACTACAATGGTTTACAAAAGGGTTTTATTCTATTCGCCAGCAAACCGATAACGTGATTTTGTCAGATTTAAGAATGGGTATGGAATGCCAATACGTATTTAACTTTGTGGTGGGTGAGCAAGCTGACTCGGGTATTAAAGTGGGTAGCTTTGAGCGACTCTCTCAGCGTCCTAGTTTTAGCAATGCCAGTAATATTTGGCATCGAATATGGCAACCCGAAGTCTCGCTGGCATCTCCATTGGCTAAAAATAACTGCTCGTTGCCATAATTAAGGGTTAAGCAAGCACTGCTTGTAAAAAGAGCCAAACAACATTGTTGCTTAATCACTCGAATAGGGTCTGTTGACCTTTCAAGGTTATATTTGCAGCAGTCTGTTTGGTATTTAGGCAAGGCAGAGCCTATGTAGTGTGGTTATTCCCCATAAATAAGCGATAACGCAGCATCAATGCCAAACAGGGGCAGCCCGAAGGGTTCTGCCTAGGGGCAATTTACTCTTTGTTGCTCGGTTTTTACTTAGCCCACTAGGTTACAAACCTCGCGTCGCGATTAAACCGCCCCTAGTTTGAACAAATTTTAATCCGCAAAGATCAACAGACCCTAGTAACATGAATTAAGAATGCATGTAAGTGGTGTTTTTGCCGTTTGCCTTAGCCTGATAAACAGCGTTATCAGCATGCTTAAACAGCTCAGTAAACGTGCTGTTACTATCACTCATACATGCACCTACACTGACTGTTAGCCCTTCACTGCCCACTTTAATTTCAGCAATTAGTTGGTGTAGTCTTTGGCAAAATATTAAGGTATCTGCTCTATGGGTGTCGGGCAGCATAATTAAAAACTCTTCCCCACCATAGCGTGCAACTAAATCAGTTTGTCTGCTTATTTTTTTAAGACATTGGCCTAGTTCTTTTAGCACCCTGTCTCCCTCTAAATGACCATAGGTATCGTTGATCTGTTTAAAATCGTCAATATCAATCACTAATAGTGCAACTGAGCGGTGTGTTCTTTTTGCTTGTTCGAGTAATAAAACACTGCGGTAATCCATTTCACGCCTGTTTAATAGCGATGTTAGCTCATCGGTAGACGCTAAAGATTGCAAGCGCTCAGTTTGTGCTTCTAGCTTTTCCCGTGTTTTTATCAACTCATCGTAGAGTTTATCTCGCTGCGTAGCATTAAAAAAGCTCCAGTATATAAACCCCTTTTCGTCAAGCTGAGCATTAACGGTAACCGCCATTCGCTCCCCCTGAGCACTGAGCATAATTAACTGCATTTCTTGGCATTTTTTTTCGTGTATTAAGGTAGGAAGCACATAACTTTGTAAAAATATTTTTGAAGATTTAGTTAGGATTTTGTCAATATACTTGCCAATAAGTTCATTGCAATGCCAGTGTAGTTCCTTTTTAAAATAAGTATTTACATAAACAATTACGTTATCCGCATTGGTAACCAATGCGCCACTTAAAAAGTAATCAGCAGAGTAATCTGTAACTCTATTATCATCTAATTGATGCAGTGGCATTAAGGCTAACTCACAAAGTCAATAATCGAACGGCCGACTGTTTCTGGGTGAGTCATATGAATACAATGACCATGTGCGCTTATAACTTGGAGCGTCGCGTTAGGAATTTCATTTGCGACAAATTCGCCTACAGATGGCGCCGCTAAAGCATCATGCTCACTTTGTAAAACTAATGATGGCTGTTTTATATGTTTAAGCGTAGCGCGATAATCAGATAAAAAAGTGGCTTCTGCAAAGGTTTTTGCAATCAGTGGATCGGTTGAACAAAAGCTCCCCGATAACTCGGCTATAAATTCATCAGGATGAGAACTACCCATAACTAAAGGTGCTAAGTAATTGGCCCAGCCAATGTAATTTTTATCCATTAGGTTAAGTAGTTCGTGCAAGTCTTGTTTTTCAAACCCGCCAAAATAATCAGGGGGTAAATTTAAAAAGCACGGTGAAGGACAAATCATAACAAGCTGAGCAAATAACTCTGGCTTCTCAATGGCGGCAAGTGCCCCAATTGTTGCGCTAACAGAGTGACCTATAAAAGTCACATCGCTAAGTTCTAGTGCTCCACATATCTCAAGTACATCTTTGGCATAGCCATCAAGGGTTGAATAACGCTTTTTGTTGTATTGAGAAATATCAGACTTACCAGAGCCTACATAATCAAACAGCACTAAAGTAAAATGTTGCTCAAGCGCTGGAGTAACAAACCGCCACATATTTTGGTCACAACCAAATCCGTGAGCCAAAACCAAGGTTTTATCACCCTTGCCAATTATTTTGACGTTGTTTCTTTTGCGTATTTCATTTAAGTGCGGCATTAGAATGATCCTTTTCTTTGTTCACCCAATAAAAGTAGTACATTTATTAAACATAGTGAGGACTACTGTTTATATAAATAAGTTTAACTCATTGCAAAGCTTTATACATCAATTAGTTAGATGAAAAATCATCAAGAGAAAAAGTACATACTATTGTATTAAAAAGTGTGATTATTTATTTTGCTTAGGGATAAAAAAACACACTTTTGTTAACATTAAATTACATCCTTGGCAGCCTGCATCAGCTTAAATAAAATGGCTATTGCAACCCAATGGATTAGTTTTGGTGCTCGTACTGCCCACGATACACTTCAAATACTTTTAGTACGGTGTGTTGTTCTTTTGAAAGTGAGTCAAACCAATCGTCAAATAATTCATCATCTTCTTGTTCGCTTAATGCTAAATAATGAGCAAGTAATTCAATGATATCGTTATGAGAACATGCGAGTGGGTCAACTTGCTTAGCCAATATACTGTGGTCACGCTCTCTGAGAGTGTCCATGACTCCTTGGTCGATTTGGTCTTGTTGTGCCTGAGCGTCACTCATAAAACTACCTCTATTAACGTTATTAAATTTTTATTATTTTTGTTCGATGAGTCTAGTTATAGCAGCCTAAATACTAATAGCCAGTACTTTTGATCTAAGTGCTTATTTTTTGACTTGTTTGTGCAAATACGCAGCAATTACGCTGCGTTTAAGGCTATTTAAAATGATTTGCAAAGGGAAAATAAATACGTTAAATTAAATGATATACTATCACATAACATTAAAGGTATTTTATGAAGCCCAATATTCACCCTGATTACCATGTGGTTGCTTTTCATGATACTGCAGCTGATTCTTACTTTATTATTGGTTCAACCATTAAAACCAATCGCACCATAGAAATTGAGGGTAAAACATACCCTTATGTTCCTATTGATGTCTCAAGTGACTCACATCCATTTTATACCGGCAAACAAAAAACGCTCGCTACTGATGGCCGCGTTGCGCAGTTTAATCGTCGCTTTAAAAACCTCTCTACAGCTAAAAAGGAAAGCAAATGAAAGTATTAAGTTCATTAAAAAGTGCAAAACAACGACCAGATTGTCAAATTGTAAAGCGCAAAGGGCGAGTGTTCGTGATATGTAAAAACAACCCTAGATTTAAAGCCGTGCAGGGTATGAAGAAAAAATAGTGGGATAGATAATAATGCCGAGTTTATACTCGGCATTATTAAAGTCTGTTTAACTGTTTATTTAACTACAACAGAAAACTCAGGCACTGCTTGAATAACCTTTTTCACGGTACATGTATTCACCGCAGCAATCAGTGCTTTTTTATATTTAGCTGGGAAACCTTCTGGCAAGCCAATTTCGATTGAAAAAAGCTTCTTACCGTTTTCATCTACATTTTCGTTATTTTGTGTCAGTGTCATCCCTTCAGTCGAGATCTCTCTTTGCTGACAAAATTTACGCGCATAAAAACCAGCACACAACACCATGCTTACTAAAAAATAGTCAAACGGTTCTGGATGCTCAGCATCACCACCGGCGTTTATGCTTTGATCGCTTATAACTTCATGCTCACCAAACTTAGCACTTAATTTTTGACCGTCTAACATTGAAACCGAAATTTCCATTACTAATCCTTATTTTCCAAACAATAATTCAAAAAAGCCTGGAGGCTCATGTAATTTGTGATATTTTTTGCGTAAATTATCAATTGCTTTAAGTGGTTTTTTTGCCGCCTCAAGCCCCTGCTCGTTCGCTGCTTTTTTGGCTAACTGGGCTTGAGTAAGCACCTTATCTAGTCCCTGCACCGACTTTTCGGCTTCTTTATAAAATTTGGCTTGCTTACTTTGCTCTATCAATTCAATAAACTCATCGATAGCGCCATTAAATTCTGCTAACTGGGTTGCTTCAACACTTTGTTTATAAGCAAGCCCAATGTTTTTCATGGTCTTTTCTAAGTCGCTCATTTCATTAGCGGCAACTGTTTGGCTAAATATTAATACCATTAACAACAAAACTGCTTTCATTAATACATCCTAAAAAATAATTGCTGCATACATGCTAAACTTAGTGGGTTATTATATAGCATAACGCCTAGATGTCACCAAGGAGCACTTTAGCAAGGATAAAATTGAGCTTTAAAAAGTTTATAGAGAAATGTATGTCCTTGTTTAAATTATACCGCCTACTAACTATTACCAGCCTACTATTAGTTAGTTATAATGCTCATGCTCTAGAGATCAGATTTATTAATCCTGGTTTTTCCGACTCTGTTGATTCAAAAAATAACAACACCGGAAATTTTTGGTTTGATGTTTCTAAAATCATGCAAAATGCAGCCACTGATTTAGATGTGACATTAACGATAAAATACGCCAACCGAAATCATATTTTAATGAAAGAGCTGATCCAGCAGGCTATAAATGACAAACCCGATTACCTGATCCTCGTAAACGAAAAAAATGTTACCAGTAAATATCTCTCTAAAATAGACAGTAAAAATGTCCCTATTTACTTTTTATTAAATCGCCCCTCGCCTGCGTCAGTTGATAAGTTACGCAATAATGGCACTAATATAGTCGGTAGTATTACTCCAAATAATCGCGTTGCAGGCAAATTATTAATGCAAGAGCTTTATAATACGTTTTCTAAAAAAACAACAACACAAGCACATACACT
>NZ_BADW01000003.1:0-1534 GCF_000241165.1 Pseudoalteromonas sp. BSi20439 | reverse complement strand
TTAAAGAAATCGTGCTATTTATAATCAAAATACGCACGTGTTATTTATATCTGAAAATAAAACGCAATAATTGTGCAACTTAGTCAAATAAGCACTTTTTATTTATTTACAATTCCAGTAGATTGTCAGCGGCGTCAAAAAATAGAGAAGCAGAATAATATGAGTGCAGTCAGAGGTGAGTTTAGCTCCCGCTTTGGTTTTATAATGGCCGCAGCAGGGTCTGCTGTTGGGCTTGGTAATATTTGGGGTTTCCCAACACAAACAGCAAGTAATGGGGGGGCTGCCTTTTTAGTCGCGTACTTAGTACTGGCCTTCTTTTTAGCCTATCCCGCTTTAATGGCAGAACTGATGATAGGTCGCCATGGACAAGCTAATGCGGTTTCTTCATTAACTAAATTAACCACTAAACCTTGGCAAAAGCAGTTTGCTTTTGCGGTTGGCTTTGGCGGTATTTTATGTGCAGGCTTTATACTCAGCTTTTATGCGATTGTTGCAGGTTGGATGTTAAGTGCAACTCTGGAGCCTGTAACCACACTCATAGGTGCTGATGCTGCATCTTCGTGGCTAAGTGAACAGTCACTTACACGTAATATTCTTTTTACTGTGGTATTTATTATTTTAACCGTTGCTATTATTAGCCGCGGTGTTGAAAACGGTATTGAAAAGTGGTCAAAACGTTTAATGCCCGCTCTGCTCGGAATTTTGTTTGCTTTAATTGCCTATGTAATGACTCAAGAAGGGGCTGTTGAGGGGTTAAAAGCTTACTTATTCCCTGATTTTTCTTCTATTTTTGATCCTACGTTATTAGTCAGTGCATTAGGGCAGGCCTTCTTTTCATTATCACTGGGTACCAGTGTAATGATTATTTATGGCTCATATATCAGTAAAAAGGAAAACCTTGTCTCTTTGGGCGCTTATGTTACGCTTATTGATGTATTTATAGCATTTGTAGCGGGCTTACTGATTATCCCCGCTATGTATGTTGCACAGGCACAAGGTGTTGAAATATTCTCGTCAACAACAGGCAAGCTGCTCTCAGAAGACACTTTAGTATTTCAGGTTTTACCTGCCCTATTTGATGGTATGGGTGGTGTTGGTTTATTTGTTGGCTTTGCTTTTTTTGCATTAATGAGTATTGCCGCACTGACCTCGTCTATTTCAATGCTTGAAGCGCCGGTGTCGTACACTGTAGAACATTTTGCAATGAAGCGTGTGCAAGCCACGTGGTTAATTGGTGCTTTAATTGCCATTGTCAGTATTACTATTGTATGTAACCTAGGCGCGTTATTTGGCTTAGTGATCACCTTAACTACTAAAGTCGCGCAGCCCTTATTAGGACTTATGTGTTGTATTTTTGTAGGGTGGATCTGGTACAGGTCGTCATTGCTCAAAGCAATCCAGCAAGGTAACCCTGAAGTACATAACACCTTATTTTGGAAAATATGGCCTTGGTACACTAAGTTTGTATGCCCCATAGCCATTAGCCTAGTATTCTTACATTCTTTACTAAGCTAAAAATAAAATATAAAAAAGA
>NZ_BADW01000004.1:0-1034 GCF_000241165.1 Pseudoalteromonas sp. BSi20439 | reverse complement strand
CGGGGTTCGGGGTTCGGGGTTCGGGGTTCGGGGTTCGGCAGAATTTTGCTTGGTATTAATTAAAACGCAATTGGTAATTTATTTAATAAAAAAGGCAAAGAAAAGCTGTATTTTTTATTTGCTCATTTGCTCTCATTCTTTGCTCTTTGTGCAAATAGGTTTTAAGTTATTTATTCACCACAGAGATTAAAAGACGCTGCGCTGAAAGAGTAAATTAAAGGTTCTAGGTTCATTGCTGATACGACTAGGTGTACAAACTATTTGTACAAGCCCGCTGCTCGCCACGCGAAGCCCGTTATCTTCTTACTCGCTTCTCTGTGCTCAAACAAGAAATTAGATTTAGACGTTAGATAAAATGCGCGAGGTAAACTCCCGCCTACGGATATGATTAACATCTGGATTTAACGTAGGCGGGGCTTTATGCCGCGCAAGACCATTATTCACAAAGAGGGCGAAGAGACGCTGCGCTTTTAGAGGAAAAAAGCAACTATCAGGGTGTAGCAGCGATTTTATAAGCATTGCATTTACCCGCACCTCGCAGCCCGCAGCTCGTGACCTTTAACCTTTAACCTAAATAATAAAAAAAGGAGCATTGCTGCTCCTTTTTAAATTTTACTTAGGTTTATTTAATATCAAACCGGTCGGCGTTCATCACTTTTACCCATGCGGCGACAAAGTCGTGTACAAAACGAGTTTTGTTATCGTCTTGAGCATAAAACTCTGCCAATGCACGGAGTATTGAGTTTGAACCAAATACTAAATCAACCCGCGTAGCCGTGTACTTAGTTTTACCACTAGCGCGGTCAACTATGTTGTACTCGCCTTTAGCTGCAGGTTCCCAACGGTTGTTCATGTCGGTTAAATTAACAAAAAAGTCGTTACTCAGTACGCCTACCTTGTCGGTAAATACACCATGTTCACTATTGCCATAGTTAGTGCCTAGTACGCGCATACCGCCTAGTAAAACGCTCATTTCTGGTGCGGTTAGCCCCATTAATTGGCTGCGCTCTAGTAATAGCTCCTCGGCGGATACA
>NZ_BADW01000005.1:0-11345 GCF_000241165.1 Pseudoalteromonas sp. BSi20439 | reverse complement strand
CACTCGTATAGAGTGTCGATTCATTTTTACAATTTATTTCAGTGGTTGCGGGAGCCGGATTTGAACCGACGACCTTCGGGTTATGAGCCCGACGAGCTACCAGACTGCTCCATCCCGCGCCTGAAATTGCAGATTTATTTATAGTTGCTTACATTACAACTTGGCTTCCAATCCTCTAGAGGAAATTGGTTGCGGGAGCCGGATTTGAACCGACGACCTTCGGGTTATGAGCCCGACGAGCTACCAGGCTGCTCCATCCCGCGCCTGTATATTTAAAGTCTATCGACTACTTAATTTAATCTCTTAAGTTAGAGTTTTACAGAAGCCAAATTTCAATAAAAATTGGTTGCGGGAGCCGGATTTGAACCGACGACCTTCGGGTTATGAGCCCGACGAGCTACCAGACTGCTCCATCCCGCGCCTGTAATTTCTTAGTAACAGTATTGTGTTATTCACAAGCCTGTTTCGAAGAGAGCGCTATAATATAGGAATAAACCTATAATGCAAGGTTTTACTAATTAAAAACGTTTAAGTGAACAAAAACCCATCAAACAGTGATATTTACAGTAATCGCTGATGTGGATTTATCATTTTTTGCCACTCCCAATCGGGATGACCCATAACAATAAAATCTGGATTTTCTGTACTTTCTCTTTGGTTATACGTTAAAGGATTAAATTCAGCGTCGGTAATACAGCCACCTGCTTCTTCAACAATAACCTGCGATGCACCCGTATCCCATTCACCTGTAGGGCCAATTCTTAAAAAACAATCTGCTTTACCCTCAGCAACAATACACGCCTTAAGTGAACACGAACCTAAAGCCACCGTTGCAAATTGCGCATTTAGATACTGACTAACTGCTTCTATTTTTTGGCGGCGGCTTACAGCCAAAGTTAAACTCTCGGGCGGTGCTACAAATATTTGTTTATCGTGCTCACCTTCACGCTTAAATGCCCCATTTTTAGCCGTTGCATAATAGGTCACGCCCTTTGCTGGCCAATGAATAACCCCCAGCACTGGGTGGTTATTTTCTATCAATGCAATATTAACGGCAAAGTCACCACTTTCGAGTATAAATTCACCGGTGCCATCCATTGGGTCAAGCAACCAATAACGTTGCCAGTGCTGTCTATCTTGCAACGCTGGAATGGGGGTTTCTTCTGACATAATTGGGATGTCGGGAGCAAGCGCATTTAAACCTGCTACGAGCACATCATTTGCGGCAAGATCGGCTTTGGTTACTGGCGTATTATCTGATTTTTCTTGCTGACCAATATCGTCTTTTTTATACAAAGACATAATGGCATCCCCTGCACTTTGCGCAAGCTCAATACATGGCTCTAGAAGTTTATTCATTAATGTCTCCTGAGGCTAAATACTTATCTAATAATAGCAGAGCCGCAACACTACGTGCTTCAGTAAAGTCAGGTTGTTCTAATAACGACTGCCACTGTGAAAGTGGCCATTTCACAACCACTAAGGGCTCAGGCTCATCGCCTAGTAAGGTTTCAGGATATAAATTTTTAGCAAACAAAATATGCATGGTTGCGTTAAAATAGCTCGGTGCCATAGTGACCGTTTTAAGCGGTTTAAAGTATTCAGCGCCAAAGCCAATTTCTTCTTTGAGCTCTCTGTTTGCGGCTTGTTCAGGCGTTTCACCTGGGTCAATGAGCCCTTTGGGAAACCCTAACTGATAGTCATTGGTGCCTGCGCAATACTCGCGAACCAGTAATAGCTCATTTTCAGTTGTCATGGGCACAATCATAACGGCTCCACGGCCACCGCCGCGAATTCGCTCATACTGACGCTCTTGGTTATTTGAAAACTTGAGCTCTAAAGACTCCACAGTAAATAAGCGACTTTTAGCGACAACATTATTACTGAGAATTTGTGGTGGTGTTGGGTGCTTTTTCTGTGTCATGGGCATCAATTTGCTATCATTGCAGTTATACTAATCATATACCCAAATGAGTATAAGATGCGAGTTTCAGTTTGAATTAAAAGCAATTTAATTGAGCAAATAATTCTCGGGTTTAGCTAAGGTTAATTCTTTATTTTAGGCTACGAATACGCTCTTAATATAACATTGTCGGATTTATATCTTAATAACCAAAATAACAAAATTCATTAATTCACTTCATCGCAAGTTAGTCATTTCAATAAGCAATTTTCACAAGGATACATCATGCTCAACTGGTCAAAAATCGATACTGTATTACTCGACATGGATGGAACATTACTCGATTTAAATTACGACACCGACTTTTGGCTCAATGTTGTGCCACAACAACATGCCTTGGCTCAAAATATTAGTATTGATGAAGCGCGTGCAGATATTTTAAAACGCTATCAGGCTGTGAGTGGCAAAATTCAGTGGTACTGCTCTGACTATTGGGAAGCACAGCTAAACTTACCTATTCTCGAATTAAAGCGCCAGTCTGCCCACTTAATCAAAATTCGTGAAGACGTTCCGCATTTTTTAACTGAACTTCGACGTGCAGGTAAAGAGCTCATTTTGCTGACTAATGCCCATCCTGAATGCGTCATGCTTAAATTTGAACATACCGCTATTGATAACTATTTAGACGGGGTGGTATCGACTCATGAATATGGAGTAAGTAAAGAGCAACAAAGCTTGTGGCATAAAGTGCAAGGGGACTTAGGGTTTGATAAACGCCGCACTTTATTTGTAGATGACAGCTTACCGGTATTACATGCCGCACGAGAATACGGCATTGAGCATTTACTTGCGGTTGCTAACCCTAATAGTCAGCAACCACATAACGATATAAGCGATTACCTAAGCGTCACCGATTATCGTAAGCTTATTTAGGGTCTGTTGGTCTTGCAAGGTTAAATTTGCAGCAGTTTGTTTGGTATTTAGGCACGGCAGAGCCTATGTGGTGTGGTTATTCCCCATGAATAGGCGATAACGCAGCATCAATGCCAAACAGGCGCTGCCCGAAGGGTTCTGCCTAGGAGCGATTTACTATTTGTTGCCTACATGGATGTAGGTAAGGGGCGTGAGCAGGACGCGGAAGCTTTGCTCGGTTTTTACTTAGCCCACTAGGTTACAAACCTCGCGTCGCGATTAAACCGCCCCTAGTTTGAACAAATTGTAATCCGCAAAGGTCAACAGGCCCTGGCTTATTCGCTTTGAGGGTAACGCGCTACTAAGCCTTGATAAACTAGTTTTGCAAAATCTGCATGTTCAGTGTCGAGGCTTTTAACCACTTCAACTAAGTGTTCGTTATCTTCTTGGCCATGCCATACTTTAACGTAGCTGCCATCTTTGTAGCCATGATCTTGGCGGAAAAAGTTAAGTGTATTTTTACCTACATAACCACGGTATAAATCATCAATATCCATACCGATTTGCGCCATACAACCAGCAAAAGCGGCTGCATTAAAGGTTTTATTGGCAACAGCACGGGCCGCTAGTAATTCAAGCGTTTGTTTAAAGTCATCACCTTGTTGTGGTGCACTCATTTCGGCTTGTAGTTGCGTAGCGATTTGCTCATAACTGGTCTCACCGTCAATACGCAACGATAAGCCAAAGTGAAAAATATCAACGAGCTCTAAAATCACTTGTTCAGTATCTGGGGTTTGTTTTTTCCACCATTTCCAACCGTAATGATCTAACATTTCTGCACATTCAACCCAAATAGCTCTATACCATTCAAAGCCTTGACTAAACCATTGCTCATGTACTTTAGTATTCATGGCATTTTGCATTTCTAGCATAACAACTAGCTTGTTTAAATTGGCAGACATATTAGTTCCACTGTTGAATTTATAATTAGGGTAATAATACAGATAATATAACTTAACGACCAGCCGAAAACTCATGCCATGAGTTGATCAGGTCAACAAAGTCTTCAAAACCACAACCGCTGCTTAAATCATTCTCTTCAAGCATTAATTCGTCATCTTGGTAGGCTAATATATCTTCGTTATCTTGATGCAGCGCATGCGCTTCAAATAACGCTTCATCTTTAGAAAGGATCAGGTCAATTTCTTGGCCTTTAAGTGTTAACGGTTCAAAGCTTGAACTCACCGAGCTAATAAGCGCCAGCACCATAGCCACTTTGTCTTTGCCTATTTCTTCGTTTAACCAACGGCCTATAATCGCATGCTCGCTGCTTATTTTAATTCTTAACCCACTAATAGGGTCGCGAATAAATTGGTATTCCATATACTTTTATTCCAGTACTGCTAATTACAACAGATTATAACCCAGTCAGTTATGAATAACGCAAGCCAGACACAAAAATAGCGCCATAAGGCGCTATTTAACCTGAACTCTGGTTAAGAGATTTACTAAAACATTGAATCAAAATGATATTTATGTTTGTTTTCTCTAGCCAGAGATTTTCAGTGAAAACAAGGCGAAATTACGCGTCGAAAGCTCGCCTATTGCAAGTAATTTCAACGCAGTTAGCGCTCAAAATAGCTGCTTGAGATAGATTTATTATCCAGAGTTCAGGTTATTTAGTATCATCAATTTAGCTAACCGCCTGAGCGATAGCGGGCAGCGTCAATAATTGCCCATAAATGGAATACGGCTCCAATTACGGCTGGAACCACTAAAAACCATAATGCATAGCCGCCAAAAACCAAAATTGCAAACACCAGCGCAGCTAGAATACGCCCCTGCACCAGTTGCCCTAAACCGGGGAAAAAAATATTACATAGAGCGGCGATTACATTACCGCCAGAACCTTGTTCAGCCATACCAACCTCTGTAGTTTAATTAATTTTGTATTTGTACTTATTATTTATACTTACACACTTTATGCCAATTTATTAAGGCTTACAAATCATACAGTTAAATTATTACCAATTTATCACTTTAGTATTTTTTGCCAAATTTAAGTCAAATTAGCAATTTTAAATACATATTTTATTACTTGCTCTGTATATATTAGTATCAATACAGTAACTTAAATACCTATTTTATAAATAGCTGTTTATAAAAACAGTATTTTATTTAGCCTAACAAAAACACCTGTTATACTGCTCTCATTATTGATTAAAAAGGCGTAACGATGGACGTTTCAGAATTACTCGATGGCTTAAATGATAAACAACGCGATGCCGTTGCAGCGCCATTACAAAACATGCTGGTATTAGCAGGAGCAGGTTCAGGTAAAACTCGAGTATTGGTTCATCGTATTGCCTGGTTAATGCAAGTAGAGCAAGCCTCTGCCTACAGTATTTTTGCGGTAACCTTTACCAATAAAGCTGCTAAAGAGATGCGCTCAAGGGTTGAAGAAACTCTAAAGGCTCCTGTAGGCGGCATGTGGATTGGTACTTTCCATGGTTTATCGCACCGAATTTTACGTGCACATCACCGTGAAGCAAATTTACCCGAAGCCTTTCAAATTTTAGACTCTGACGATCAGCTTCGCATGATCAAGCGCTTATTAAAATCGATGAATATCGATGATAAAAAATGGCCTGCAAAACAATTTAGCTGGTACATAAGCGCTAAAAAAGATGAAGCTCTGCGCCCTAAAGATATTCAAGCATACGATATTAACGAGCAAATGATGCTGCGCGTTTACGCCGCCTATCAAGAAGCTTGCGATAGAGCTGGCCTAGTTGATTTTGCCGAAATATTACTACGTAGCTATGAGGTTCTTAAAAATAACCCAACTCTGCTTCGTCATTATCAGCAGCGCTTTGCGCACATGCTAGTAGACGAGTTTCAAGATACCAATACTATTCAGTATGCATGGTTAAAACTACTTGCGGGCGATACTAGTAGCATCATGATTGTAGGCGATGATGACCAAAGTATTTATGGTTGGCGTGGCGCTAAAATAGAAAACATTAAACGCTTTTTAACAGACTTTGACGCAGAGACAATTCGCCTTGAGCAAAACTATCGCTCGACTGCCACTATTCTTAAAGCGTCCAATGCACTTATACAGAATAACTCCGAACGTATGGGTAAAAGCTTGTGGACTGACGGTAACGACGGCGAACCAATTTCTATTTATGCCGCCTTTAACGAGCTAGATGAAGCACGCTTTGTGAGTAGCAAATTACGCAGCTGGCTAAATGCGGGGAACGCACTACAAGATGCGGCTATTTTATATCGTAGTAATGCGCAATCGCGGGTGCTTGAAGAAGCGATGCTACAAGAAGGTTTAAAATACCGAATTTATGGTGGTATGCGATTCTTCGAACGTCAAGAAATTAAAGATGCCCTCTCATACTTACGCTTAGTGGGTAACCGCCAAGATGATGCGGCATTTGAGCGTGTAATTAATACCCCAGCCCGAGGCATTGGCGACAAAACATTAAGCCATATTCGTGACTGCGCTCGCGCTGAATCTTTGCCGCTTTGGTATGCCGCTAAAGCCATTGTAGAACAACAGCATTTATCGGGGCGTGCATCAGGAGCGGTTGCCAAGTTTGTCGAACTTATTGAGCATATTGAAGATAAAATTAGTGACTTAACGCTGCATGAGCAAGCTAAATACGCGATTCAAACCTCAGGGTTAATGGCTATGTATCAGGCTGAGAAAGGCGAGAAAGGCCGCGCTCGAGTAGAAAACTTAGAAGAATTAATTAGTGCCTGCGATCAGTATGAACTCCCTGAAGAAGAAGAGTTTAGCTCGCCACTACAAGGCTTTTTAGCTTACACCTCACTTGAGTCGGGCGAAGGCCAAGCCGATGAACATGAAGACGCCGTACAAATGATGACGCTTCACTCAGCTAAAGGGTTGGAGTTTCCTTTAGTGTTTATGGTCGGTGTTGAAGAGGGCATGTTTCCATCTCAGCAAAGTAATGAAGAAACCGGCCGTTTAGAAGAAGAGCGCCGCCTTTGTTACGTGGGTATGACCCGCGCTATGGAAAAGCTCTATATAAGCCATGCCGAAAGCCGCCGTTTATATGGCCAAGAGAAATATCACAGCCCATCGCGCTTTTTACGTGAAATACCCGAAGACTGCGTAGAAGAAATTCGCATTAAAACACAAGTATCTCGTCCGCCTGCAGCCGGTCGCTTTAGCGCATCGGTTAGCCATGCTGCATTTGAAGAAAGCGGATTTAACTTAGGTCAACGCGTGCTGCATGCAAAGTTTGGCATTGGCACCGTACTCAACTACGAAGGCAGTGGCGCACAATCTCGCGTACAAGTTAACTTTGACGACTTAGGTAGTAAGTGGTTAGTAACAGCTTATGCAAGATTACAAGCCGTTTAACCACGTTGTAGAGCGTGTACAGCAACAACTTGCGTATGCGAAACATCGCCAGTTACTGCTGCTTACAGGCGATAAAAATTGGTGTTATGAGCAATGTACTCAGTTGCTTGCTCATTTGCAGCACCCTTCTTTTGTACTGTCAAAAAGCACTCATTTAATTAATGCACATTGGCCAGAGCATACCCACCAAATTTTAGGACAAGAGTGCGCTCATGCTGTTTATGACGGCTACAGTGGACTGGTGCCAGATAAACTAGCCGCGCTCAGTGGCGTTGTGCAAGCAGGTGGCTTTTTAATTATATTGTTACCCGAACTTAAAGAACTTGAACACTGGTGTGATGACGCCCTTCCCTTATTTCAATCTTTTGGGCAAATGCACCCTTACAGCTTTTTTAATCAACGCTTAGCTCACTTACTAAGCCAAACTACTTTACTGCATTTTAGCCAGCAAAATGGTTGGCAGTGTATTACCGATACGAATCTATCAACTGGTGAAATTGACTTTACCGAGCAACAACAGTGTATTGAATTAATAATAAAAACGGCAAACGGACGAGCAAATCGACCATTATTAATTAATGCAGATCGGGGAAGAGGAAAATCAGCCGCATTAGGTATTGCAGCAAGTAAACTCAGCGATAAAAACATACTTATTTGCTCTATGCAATTTCGTGCTTTGCACAGTAGTTTTAAGCACTTAGCGAGTGAGCTTGATATAGATTATCGAGCTGGCGATAAACACATTGCAAACATGCACTATGTGGCGCCTGATCAACTACTGAACGAACAACCGCAGTGCGATTTGCTATTAATTGATGAAGCAGCAGCAATCCCTGTTCCAATTCTCATAAAAATTCTTCACCTTTATCCTCGCGTGGTCTTTTCAAGCACTATGATTGGCTATGAAGGTAATGGTCGCGGTTATATTTTAAAGTTTACTCGTTACCTCAAAACGCACTTTAAAAACATGCGTAGCATCAGTCTTGAGCAGCCAATCCGTTTTGCAAAGCACGATCCTTTAGAGCTGCACCTTCGTACACTCTTAGCTTTGGATGCAGAACATCACAGCGCTAGTTTGAATACTGCTCCCCTACAATTTAAGCATCTGCAAGCAAATCAACTTACTAACGACGAGCCTCTGCTTCATCAAGTTGTTGGCTTACTAACACTCGCACATTATCAAACCAGTGTGAATGACTTACGTCACTTACTAGATGCCGCTGGGCAACGCCTATTTGTTTGTCAACAAGGTGATAATATTCTTGGTGTGTGTTTAGTAGCGATAGAAGGTGGCTTTACTACATCGTTGAGTGATGAAGTAGTGCAAGGTAAGCGCCGCCCTCAAGGGCACTTAATGGCGCAAAGCCTTGCACAATTAAGCTTTAACCCTGAGGTATTAAAACAATACTGCGCTCGCGTGGTGCGAATTGCCATTGACCCTGAGCAGCACAATAAGCACCTAGGAACACAATTACTTCATTACTGTGAACAGCAATTACAGAACGAGTGTGATTGGTTTGGTGCTAGCTTTGGTGCTAATGCGCAATTACTTAGTTTTTGGCAAAATAATGACTTTAATTTGGTTAAGCTGGGTTTTCAAAAAGATAAGGCAACGGGTGAACATAGCGCATTAGTTATTAAGAGCTTAACTAAAAATGACCAACTACTAGAACAATTAACAGCCCAGTTCGAAGCTGATTTTCCTTTGCAATTGCTCAGCCATTTTAGTCAGCTAGATTATAAACTGGTAGCAAAAATTGTTTCACGCTTTAATACTCATACCAATAGCATAGCTGATCAATCAAGATTAAAATCTATGTTAACAAGTGACTATCAGATATTTAATATTAAACCTTTACTTTGGCGAAGCTTTTGGGCATCTCCTCTTAGCTTGCCAAATGATGAGGATAATTTCCAATCTGTTTTTATTAGGCTAGTATTACAAAATTGGAAACCTAAAAATATCCAAACCGAGTTAGGTGTGAATGGCATAAAGCCGTTTAATATATTATTAAAAAAGGCTGTAAATAACTGGTATGAACGCACTTCGCATAATAATTCACCTTAGTATTGCCCTCATTGCAATAGCCCTAGGGCAGCCTTTAGCCTTTGCAGAGCAAGATAATAGCAAAGTTATTAAACTTGGCATGTCTACAGCGCTTAGTGGGCCGGCTCAAAATATTGGCCAACAATTACATAAAGGCAGTAGTGTTTACTTTAATAAGATCAATAATGCTGGCGGTATAAACGGCGCTCAGATATTGCTTTTGGTTGCTAACGACAACTATGAGCCAAAGCAAACCGTTAATAATACCCGTACCTTTATCTATTCCGACAAGGTTGATGCACTTTTCGGGGCCATGGGCACTCCAACCAGTCATGCCATTATACCTTTACTAGAACAATCACAAGTTCCGTTTTTAATGCCTTTTAGTGGGGCGAGCTTTCTATATGAAAAATCACGCGCTAACGTCTTTAATTTAAGAGCCAGCTATAATGACGAGGCGGCAGAACAAATTAAATACCTAGTAGAGGAACGTAAACATACAAAAATAGGGCTATTTATTCAAGCGGATGAGTTTGGCTTGTATGTAGAATCAGGGCTGAGAAAAGAGTTAGCTAAGTATGATCTGTCTCCCGTTAAAGTCGCGCGTTATCAACGTAACAGCCATGATGTGGAATCAGCGTTGAATACTTTGCAAGCTAGTGGAGTGACAGCTATCTGTTTAGTTGGTACCTACGCACCACTTGGTGAGTTTATAAACAGTGCACATGCGAAGAATTTTACCCCAGACTATACCAGTGTTTCTTTTGTACCTAGTTCTGACTTATTTGATGAGGTGACTACTCCCTCAAATATTATGGTGACAGAAATTGTTCCTAACCCACTTACTTGTAATGATGATTTTTGTAATGAGTTTTTAGCCGATATGCTGGCAAACAAGATTACAAAACCCAATCGCCTTCATTTTGAAGGTTATATTAACGCGATGGCATTTAGTAGAGCAGCAGAAAACTGCAAACTACCGCTTAAACGCTCTTGCCTAATGAAAGAACTTAATTCACTGTTAATAAATGATAAAATAATCAAAAAGCTTTTTCTTGATATTGAAAATCAAAATAAGCGTAATGTATATCGATCTTATTATGTGAATAAATAAATACCTTCCAAATATTGTTCTATCCTTAATATACAAACTAAGTATGTGAGGAAACTATGGACTTAATTAACTTTAAAGTGGGTTATAAAACCATTTCACTTAAGATTCTTGATATCTTATTAACGGAACAATTTAATAATAACCTCACGGTATTACCTAACGACAATAAAAGCTTTTTAGGTGTAAAAGACTATATGGGGATCCCAACCCCTGTATTTGACCTAGGAATCATTCTAAATGGAGTCTCTACTGAGCACAGTAATTTAGATGCTTTAAAGCAACTTAAATCCTGGCAAAAACAACTAATGGCTTGGTTTAATAAGTTAGAGCAGGAGTTAGTTGTTTCGCCAAACTCGTTAAAGGCGAGTCAATATGAGCTTGCTGATTTTGAACAGTTTTATACAGAGTTTAAAACGGATAACGACGAACTAAAAAATACAATGTCACGCTTTGACGAACCGTTTAAATCGCTTCTACACAAATTGACAAGTGCGATAAGTGCATACAAACAAGGCAACAGTAAACAAGTTAGCACCCAACTTGAGATTATAAGACGGCATGAACTTATTCACCTAGAGCGTTTATTTGACTCTGCAATAGAGCAAATCACCTTAGATTATAAACCTATTATTGTTTTTACCACCAAAGATGGAATGATCCCTCATGTAGGCCTGTTAGTTGATAAGGTGGAAGATAATATTGAATATAAAAAAGAAGATATTAAACCTCTGGATAAGCTCACTGAAGTTGGTTTTGATATTGACCCCCAAACAAGAAACATGATGTATGGTCTAATTAAACTTGCTGATAAACACAGTGTGCTTATTGATCCTAGCGCAATATTTAAGCCCAAAGATCTTGAAACACCTGACAACGCACCAGAACAAGAAACTGAAGCCTATGGGCTGTTTTAATTACCCTACTTTTATCCTACAGAAGTAAAAAAAGCCCGACTCTTTAGAGTCGG
>NZ_BADW01000006.1:0-43165 GCF_000241165.1 Pseudoalteromonas sp. BSi20439 | reverse complement strand
GCTAGTAAAATACTGATCTATTAAATTTTGCCTTTATGCAGGCATAAAAAAAGGGCCTTGCGGCCCTTAAGTAACACTATCTAGTTGAATTAAAATTGGTTCATGGTGTTAGCTTCACCACCGGCTTTAAGTGCATTCTCACCAGAGAAGTACTCTTTGTGCGTATCGCCAATGTTTGAGCCTGCAAGGTCTTGGTGCTTAACTGACGCTTGCTCACGACGGATTTCTTGACGTTGTACGTCACGTACATAAGCCAGCATACCTAAGTCACCGAAGTAACCTTCAGATAGAATATCTGTGCTTAGTGCCGCTGTATGGTACGTTGGCAATGTGATTAGGTGATGGAAAATACCAGCTTCACGTGCGCCATCGCGTTGGAAGTTTTGTACTAATAAGTCTGCAGCTGCAGCAAGCTCTGTTGCATCCATTTCTGGAGCCATAAGCGCTTTGTTATCATCAATACTTGGGTAAGCGCTAAGGTCACGACCTGCTTCTTGCCACTCTTGGTATACTTGCTCACGGAACTTAAGCGTCCAGTTGAACGACGGTGAGTTGTTGTATACTAATTTAGCATCTGGAACTTGTTCTTTAACGCGATTTACCAGCTCTGCAATTTGTTTTACGTGTGGTTTTTCTGTTTCAATCCACAGTAAATCAGCGCCTGACTGTAAGCTAGTTACACAATCTAGTACTACGCGGTCTTTCTCAGTGCCTTCGCGGAACTGGTATAAACCGTTATCTAGGCGTGTAGGCTTACAAAGTTGGCCATTAAGCTTCATTGCCGTTTCGCCTTCATTTAAATCTTCAACGCTGTTTACCGGTGTTGTTTCTAAAAATGCATTGTATTGGCTTGCTAAGTCACCTGGTTTTTGTGAAACCGGTACTTTTTGCGTTAGGCTTGCACCTAGTGAATCGGTACGTGCAACGATAATGCCGTTATCAATACCTAGCTCTAGGAACGCGTAACGTACTGCGTTAATTTTAGCTAAAAAGTCTTCATGAGGAACGGTAACTTTACCTGCTTGGTGACCACATTGCTTAGCATCTGATACTTGGTTTTCGATTTGGATAGCACAAGCACCCGCTTCAATCATCTTTTTAGCAAGTAGGTAAGTCGCTTCTTCGTTACCAAAACCGGCATCAATATCAGCAATGATTGGCACAACGTGCGTTTCAAAGTTATCAATTTTATTAAGCACGGCTTGAACGTCGCCGCCGTTTGCTTTTGCATCGTCTAGCTCATTGAATAAATGGTCAAGTTCACGTGCATCAGCTTGCTTTAAGAAAGTGTAGATTTCTTCGATAAGTGCTGGTACTGATGTTTTTTCGTGCATACTTTGATCTGGAAGTGGGCCAAACTCAGAGCGAAGCGCTGCAACCATCCAGCCACTTAGGTATACGTAGCTGCGTTTAGTTGTTTTTTGGTGACGCTTAATTGCCATCATCATTTGTTGCGCAGTAAAACCATGCCAACAACCTAAAGACTGCGTGTACTGGCTTGTGTCTTTGTCGTATGCCGCCATGTCTTCACGCATAATGTCAGCAGTAAATTGTGCAATATCAACACCAGAGCGAAAACGGTTTTGTAAACGCATGCGAGTTGCGTATTCAGGATTAATAGTTTTCCATGCACTGCCTTGTGATTGGCATAGTGTTGCTAGTGTATCTGTTTCGCCTTGATATGTTGTCATAATAAAGTCCTTCGAACGGGTATTAATATTTATTGTTGAGAGAGTGACTACATCGCGTTAGCTCTGTAGCGCTTAATTAAACATTAGGCTTATTTTTTAGATTTAGTAAATTTATAGTTGTTATTGCGGCTATACATATAGTGAATGGTTAAAAAGCACTCAAAGCGACTTTTTTGCGATATGGTAAGTGTACGCATATAAAAAATGCACTCTGACGGACCGTTTAAGGATTTTAATTATGAGCCACACTCTCACCCACTCTGGACTCAGCGTTGATAAGCAACTAGCTGAATTTGTTAAAAAACAACTATTACCTGGTACCCATCTAGACGAACACCAGTTTTGGAAAAGCTTTGCTCATATAGTGCAAACACTTACTCCGCTGAACAAGTCGCTACTCGCTAAACGTGAACAATTACAAAAGCAGATTGATGACTACCATGTTGCTAATAAAAACGGTGATCAAGCCCAGTACCAAGCGTTTTTAAAAGACATTGGCTATTTAGTTGATGAACCTGAAGACTTTAATATTGAAACCCAGAATGTAGAGCCAGAAATAGCATTGACTGCAGGGCCACAGTTAGTGGTACCGGTTAGTAATGCCCGTTTTGCTTTAAATGCTGCTAATGCACGTTGGGGTTCACTTTACGATGCACTATACGGCACAGACGTACTCAGTGAAGACGATGGTGCAGAGAAAGGGACTCAATACAATCCAGTGCGCGGCTTTAAAGTAATGGCTTACGCCAGACAGTTTTTAGATAAAGCGCTACCGCTTGAAAATGGCTCGCACATCGAAAGCACTAATTATTCAATTGTGGATGGCGCACTTGCTATTACATTACGCGACAGCTCGCACACTGCGCTTAAAAACCCTGAACAACTCGTTGGCTATCAAGGTGAGGCACAAAACCCAAGTGTTATTTTACTTAAAAACAATGGATTACATGTTGAGCTGCAAATAGATCATCACCACCCTATTGGCCAAGCTGATAAAGCAGGGCTAAAAGATGTGGTACTTGAAGCGGCGCTGACCACTATTATGGACTGTGAAGACTCCGTTGCTGCAGTGGATGCCGAAGATAAAGTGCAAGTGTACAAAAACTGGTTAGGCTTAATGCAAGGTAACTTAGTTGAAACGTTTAGAAAAGGCGACAAAATGGTCGACCGTACGTTACAAGCCGATCGCCAATACACAGGTCTTGATGGCCAAAAACTGACCCTAAAAGGGCGCAGTATGATGTTTGTGCGTAACGTTGGGCATTTAATGACAAACCCTGCCATTACCGATGTAAGTGGTAATGATGTGTTTGAAGGCATCATGGATGCCATGTTCACCGCAACAGCCGCACTGCACGATTTAAACACTAAAAATGCCATTCAAAACTCAACTGCACAAAGTATTAATATTGTAAAACCAAAAATGCATGGCCCTGATGAAGTGGCATTTGCTAACACTTTATTTGGTATGGTTGAAGAGGCACTAAGCTTGCCGAAAAACACCCTTAAAATGGGCATTATGGACGAGGAGCGTCGTACTTCTGCTAACCTAAAAGCCTGTATTCATGCAGCTAAAGAGCGCGTTGTATTTATTAACACCGGCTTTTTAGACCGCACCGGTGATGAAATACACACCTCTATGCAAGCGGGTGTGGTACTGCCTAAAGCGGCTATTAAAGCACAGCCTTGGATCAGCGCTTATGAAGATCGTAACGTCGATATTGGCCTAGCCTGTGGCTTAAGCCACAAAGCACAAATTGGTAAAGGTATGTGGGCAATGCCCGATAAAATGGCGATGATGATGGAGCAAAAAGTTGCCCACCCTCAGTCAGGTGCAAATACGGCTTGGGTGCCCTCTCCTACTGCCGCTACATTACACGCAATGCACTATCATGATGTTGATGTATTTAGCCTGCAGCAAAGCATTGCCACGCGCCAAATAGCAAGCCTAGAAAGCTTGCTAACACCACCGCTAATGACAACCCCAGAAACACTATCAAAAGAAGATATTCAAAGTGAGCTTGAGAACAACGCGCAAGGCATTTTAGGTTACGTAGTACGCTGGATTGACCAAGGAATAGGCTGTTCTAAAGTGCCTGACATTAACCATATTGGCTTAATGGAAGATAGAGCGACCTTACGTATTTCAAGTCAGCATATCGCCAACTGGCTGCATCACGGCGTGTGCAGTAAAGAGCAAGTGCAAAATGTAATGGCAAAAATGGCTAAGGTTGTTGATGGCCAAAATGAGCATGATAGCCTTTACAGCCCTATGGCTACTAATGAGCAAACACTGGCTAAAAGTGTTGCTTATCAAGCCGCTATGGCACTAGTATTTGAAGGCGTTAGCCAACCTAGCGGTTATACTGAGCCGCTACTGCACAGCTACCGCTTAAAATATAAAGCACAGCACTAACTTAAAACTTAACCTAAAAACAAAAAATCAGCTTTACTAAGCTGATTTTTTATAACTCTAGTGAATAATCACTATTCAAATCACTACGAATTAATTTTTAATGGTCGCGTTGTGATAAACATTTTGTACGTCATCGCAATCTTCAAGCATATTGATAAGTTTATCAAAGTTGGCAATCACTTCTTCATCAGTAATTTCAACATGCACTTGTGGTACAAAGGTAATCTCATCAATTTCAAAGTTAATGCCTTCAAATGCTTCTTCTAATGCCGTTTTAGCTTTAAAGTACTCAGTATGCGGTGCAAACACCGACACCTTGCCATCTTCGGCTTCTACATCAGTAACATCAACATCAGCCATCATCAGGGCTTCTAACACCACTTCATCGTCGTCGCCTGCAAACCCTAAAACAGCGAGGTGATCAAACATATGAGCAACACAACCAGGTGTGCCTATTTTTGAATCTGTTTTAGTAAACGGTAAGCGCACATCTTTAATTGTACGATTAGGGTTGTCAGTTAAACAGTCAACAATCACCATACAATTACCCGGGCCGTAACCTTCGTAACGAGCGGTTGAGTAATCTTCCCCTGCCCCACCGGCTGCTTTTTCAATTGCTTTTTCGATTACGTGCGCGGGAACTTGGTCTTTTTTGGCTTTTTCAATTAAGCGTCGCAATGTTTGATTTACATCCGGGTCGGGTTCACCACTTTTGGCTGCAACGTAAATTTCTTTACCATACTTCGAATTTACTTTAGTTTTTGCGTTGGCTGTTTTAGCCATCGAACTTTTGCGGACTTCAAATGCTCTGCCCATCTTGTGCCTCTATTGAATACGTTCTGTTTTCGATATTTTACCAATTCAAAGCGTATTGGGCTAGTGGTTCAACATGCTATGCTAAGTAAAAGCAGCTGGGTATTAATTTAAATAATACCCGTTATGCTATTAGCGAAATGAAATACAGTGCAATTTAACATAATTAGGGTCTGTTAACCTTTGCGGATTGCTATTTGTTCAAACTAGGGGCTATTTAATCGCGGCGCAAGGTTTGTAACCTAGTGGACTAAGTCAAAACCGAGCAACAAAGAGTAAATCGCCCCTAGGCAGAACCCGAAGGGCAGCGCCTGTTTGGCATTGCTGCTGCGTTATCGCCTATTTATGGGGAGTAACCACACCACATAGGCTCTGCCTTGCCTAAATACCAAACAGACTGCTGCAAATACAACCTTGAAAGGTCAACAGACCCCAATCTTTTCAGCGTAACTTTCAACTAACGACACTAACTCATCAAACGCATGAATCACAAAGTCGGCTTGTTCGGCATACGCGGGGGTCACATCAGGTGCATACAAACAGGCTCGCATTTTTGCATTATGGGCCGCTTGTATATCATATAAATAATCACCAACGTAAATAACATTATCAACGGGCATTGACCAATGGCTTGCAATAGTTAATAAAGCACTTGGATCGGGTTTAGCCGGTGCGTCTGTTCGGGTGAGTACCATTTCAATTGGCAACGGATTGTGTTGCAACTTTAGTGTGGCCGCTTTATCAAAATTACGGGTCACAATAGCCATGGGGATATTTTTAGCTTGCAGAGCGTTGACAGCTGCAACAACGCCGGGTAAAAACGTCGCCGTTTGCGCGTCGAGTAGCTCATGCTGATGAACTATATTCATTGCTTCTTCACGCATGTAGGGCGAGGGCAATTGCTCTATATATTCAAGTAGGTCTAGCTCTGCAGGACAACCTACTTGGGCTTTTATTAATGAAAAGTTTAATTCTGATGATACTAAGGTTCCGTCTAAATCAAAAATAACACCTTTGATTGCCTCAATTTGCGTTTTCATTTCATTCCTTGCGCTAAATAATTAGCTCATTTTGCTGGGTTTGCTTTACATAAAAGAGTATATCAATAAACGTATTGGAAAGAGCTCAGTCCATTGCACTCCCAGTATAGCTCATTTGATAACACAATAGCTTGGGTTTGAATAATATCTGTTGTAATGGTTTTACGATGAAGTAAATTAACTCGATCAGCTAATCTTTGGTAAAAAAGTGCGCACCTTATAAAAGATGCGCGGTGGGTTAGTTAGTTTCAAATCGCGCTTCAAGCCATGTATCGTCTTGGCTAAAGTTTAACGTTTTAACTTGTCCTCGCCCTTCAACATTTACCATATTGACTTGCGCAGGCCATAAATCGCGAAGTGCGCCATTACTCATTCTAACGCCTTCAATCTCATCGGGGATCGTTGCTTCTTGGTATACCCAAAAGAACTTACCATCCACTTGTGCACCCACATAATTAAGCGTAAGTGGCTCACCCACTAAGGTTTGCAAAGCAACATGAGACTCAACATATTTAGCAAAGCGTTTTTGGTCACGCTTGTTATTTATGATATCCACTTTGCCTTTAAATAAGTTGCCAACAGCATGCTCTGTGTCATGTAAGTAAAAACGATGCATCAATTCAATATTGTGCGTGCGCTGATTAAATAACACCGTGGTAACGGATGATTTTAATTGATGCGCCATACTCGGCGCAGCAATTAAAAAACAAGCAATAATAAGCAAAAAGCGCATTATTATTGGTCCTCGCCGTTATTTTTTTCGTCTTTTGGCTCGTCTTTTTTCAGCTCAGTTTTAATATCTTGCATGATATCACGGCTTACTTTTGCCTTACTCTTTTCACGTTTGTACACTTCAATACGTGAAGGAATAATACGACGTGGGTAGTGATTATTTTCTACATTCACATCCGCTGTTTCCCAACCTGGATCAACCGTTACTGAGGTGAGCGGTTTGTTTTTGTCGGTAATAATCAGCTTTTGTACATTTTTGTGGTTACGACGCCAAATTTCTGCGGGAATGTAACGCTCTTCTTTAGTACCATCTTCATAAGTTAGCTCTAAAAGAATCGGCATCACTAGACCGCCCAAGTTTGAAAACTCCATAACATAGTAGTTTTTGTCTTCTTCTAGCGCGCGATCGAGTGTTTTACGCTCCCACGGTTTTAAGCCTTTTAAAAACTTGTTGTACGCATTACGTTCTTTATTGGTAACCGTAAAGCGATCGTTTTCGTCATAAAAATCGGTTACATCTGGATTTTTCTCAACCCAGGTTTTTTTACCTTCAGCACGATTACGCTCAACAAATAATGAGCTTGGCTTATTCGCTTCAATGTCACGTAAACGTTTAAAGTCGATATCAGGGTTTTTGGTGTCTAACCGTAATTGATATACTTTATCAAGCGAGATATCAACATGGTCTGTGGTGTAAAACCAACCACGCCAGAACCAATCTAAATCAACGCCTGACGCTTCTTCCATAGTACGGAAAAAATCAGCTGGAGTAGGGCGCTTATATTTCCAGCGCTGTGCATACTCTTTAAACGCAAAATCAAATAATTCACGACCTAAAATAACTTCACGTAAAATATTTAATGCTGCAGCTGGTTTAGTGTAGGCATTAGGGCCTAAACGAAGCACACTGTCTGATTGCGTCATAATAGGCACTTGAGTTTCAGACTTCATGTACGCCACAATATCACGTGGCTCAACACCCCAAGGAATGGTTGGATCCCATTCACGCCCAGCAACACCATCTAAAAAGCTATTTAAACCTTCATCCATCCAGGTCCATTGGCGCTCATCTGAGTTTACAATCATAGGGAAATAAATATGCCCCACTTCGTGGATAACAACCCCGATTAAAAAGCGCTTTTCTGCTTGAGAATAAGTACGCGTGCCATCGTCTTGTAAATCTGTACGTGGACCATTAAAAGTGATCATTGGGTATTCCATACCCCCTACAGGACCATTGACTGACTGTGCAGTTGGGTACGGGTAATCAAATGAGTATTTTGAATATACTTCCATGGTATGTACCACAGATTCAGTTGAATATTTCTTCCATAAATCGCCACCTTCTTTAGGGAAAAACGACATAGCCATAACCAGTGGTTGCTCATTCCCCCCTTGTTGGTAACCTTTAGCATCCCACATAAATTTACGTGACGACGCCCATGCAAAATCACGAACGTTTTCAGCTTTAAAATGCCACGTTTTTGTTTTGTCTGTACCGGCTTTTTCGTTTTCGAGTGCTTCTTCTTCAGTAACTACAAATACCGGGCGCTTTGCTGTTTCAGCTTCTTTTAAACGCATGCGTTGAGTACTGGTTAAAACTGAGCTTGGGTTATCAAGCTTACCGGTTGCCGATACAATATGATCCGCTGGAACTGTAATTTCAACGTTGTAGTCGCCAAATTCCAAGGTGAATTCACCGCTACCTAGAAATGGCTTGTTGGTCCATGCTTCGTAATCAGTATACGCAGCTAAACGAGGGAACCACTGTGCCACTAGGAAAATATCGTTACCGTCTTCTTCAAAGTGCTCATAACCTGCACGTGCACCAACCGCATCTTCTTCAACCAAGTTAAACGCGAAGTCCATGCTAAACTCAACATCTTTACCCGGTTTAAGTGGCGTGTTTAAGTCTATACGCATTAAAGTATCAACAACCGTTACGCGAAGCGCTTTACCATCTTCATCTTTAACATTGCTAATGGTGTAACCCAGCTCATTGTCGTTCATAAACTGCTGACGACGTAAATCACCTAAGCTTAATTTAGCAGGCTTGGCATCCGGTTCGTTTTGTAGGGTACTTTTAAAAGTTTGCGTGGTTTCTGCAATCGAGTCATTTTTAAAAATGTTTTGATCAAGCTGTAGCCATAAATATTTAAGCGTATGCGGTGAGTTATTTTTATATTCAATTGTTTGACTCCCCGTTAAACGACGCTTTTGCTCATCAAGCTTTACATCAATATCGTAATCAACGCGTTGTTGCCAGTAATTTTCTGCCGGTGCACCTGCGGCACTTCGGTAAACATTAGGGGTAGGCAAAGCTTCATCTAGTTGACGAAACTTATCAACATAGCTGCCTTTAGTTTGTTCAACAGATGAGGCCATCACAGAGCTCGCCATTGCCAAAGGCAATACAAACGCACTCAATGTAAATAAACTTTTCTTCATTGTTAATCCTGATCGATTTTAGTGACGCTACTGTGACAAATTTACAGCTAAGCTTCAATAAAATAGCGATAAAACCCTGCTTTTATAGGGTGATATTCCCCATCTTTATGTAAATACTATTTATAGTGTTTCATACCATAAAAAAGAACGGACATTTCGTCAGAAATTTAATAAAAAACAAAAGCAATTAATACGCTAAACAAAACTGTAAAGGGGGTTTACATATCACTAAAAGTAGAGATAAAACGAAAAAACACAGCTATTTTCATTAAAAATACTAAATAACACAGTTTTAGGTTGATCTTTACTATGGTTTGTAATTAGAATCGCCCACTTTTTTAATTTGAGGGTACTTTTTTAGTGTTTCTCTCAAATATTTTTTGTTCTAACTAGTCGTATTAAGTGTGGTGAGTTTATGGATTTTTATGTCCTAAAAAAGCAGCAAAAACTAATTGCAATACCAGCAGACGTGCAAAATTGTAAGCAGTATATTAACTCAGGCTACCTGTATATTGATAAAGTGGCTGCTTGTAATGAAACTAATGCACTGGAAGTATTACATGCTAAAAAAGCGAAAGCATTAAAGTGGCCTTTAACAATCGCCCTTGCTGCTTTACCCGTTATTTTTATTGCTTGGTATATTTTAACCTAAAGCGATACTTGCATCTTTAATTGCCTTGGGTATATTGGCGCTCTTATGGTTTTTTAAGAGCGCAAAATGAAAGTTCTTCACACTTCAGACTGGCACTTAGGTCAGCAATTTTATGAACATGATCGCCGTCATGAACACCATGCTTTTTTCTCTTGGTTATTAACCACCCTCGTTAGCCAACAAATCGACTTATTACTGGTCGCTGGCGATATTTATCACACTGCCACCCCCAGCGCTAGTGCAGAAAACCAACTCTATCAATTTATAAAGAATGCCAAAGCACAGTGCCCACAATTACACGTGGTCATAATTGCCGGCAATCATGACTCCGCTAATCGTATTTTGGCCGCACAGCCCTTATTAGCTCAGTTTGATACCCATGTTGTAGGCCGCTTTGATCCCGCCAACCCCAATGACGTGGTAATAACAATTAATAACAACGACAAACACGCTGTGGTACTCGCTATGCCATTTTTACGCACCAGCGACGTAAGTGCACTAAGCCAGAGTGAAGAGGGCCCTAGTTACCCACAAGGCGTTGCTAAAGCTTATCAACTGGCACTTGAACATGCGTTAAGGCTTAACGCTGAAAATACGCCTTTAATTGTGATGGGTCACTTGCATGCCAAGGGTGGAAATATTTCTGGTGACTCTGAGCGTAACTTAGTTATTGGCGGTGAAGAAGCCATTTCAGCGTCAGTATTTGGTAAGCATGCCAATTACGTAGCGCTAGGGCATTTACACAAAGCGCAGTTAGTGGCTAAAAATGAGCACATTCGCTACAGCGGTACACCTATTCCAATGTCGTTTTCAGAAAGGAAATATACCCATCAAGTCAATGTGGTTGAGTTTAACGTACAAAAAGACCAACCGCTAAGCACCACTGTAAACCCCCTTTACATTCCTAGGCTCGCTGAAGTAATTGTATTACCCGAGGGGGAGTGCGTCCCTTTAGGCAAGCTATGCGAGCAAATAAAAGCACTCGATACACAACAATACGAAATAGCGCCATACTTACGAGTAAAGCTAAAATCCAGTGATATCGATACCACTTTTCGTGAACAAATTGAACAAGCACTAAAAGACAAGCAGGTTAACTTTTGTGGTATAGAGCGAGTACGCGATCAGCAAGTGAATAATTCCTCAGAAACGGTATTTGAGGATTTAAGCTTTGTAGAAATGCTCAACCCAATTAATTTGCTAGAACAAGCCTTTAATAACGACAAAGATATGGCCGGAGAAACCGTACCCAGTGAATTAAAAGCACTATTAACCGACGTTATTGATGAACTTGAACAGGAGCAGCTACTATGAAAATAACCGCCGTACGTATTCATAACTTAGCCTCCATTGCTGATGCCGAAATCGACTTTTTAGCATCACCACTCAAAGACGCAGGTTTATTTGCTATTACAGGTGACACTGGCGCAGGTAAAAGCACCGTACTTGATGCCATTTGTTTAGCTCTTTATACGAAAACTGCCCGTTTAAAAGGCGATAAAGGCAACCTAATTGATTTTAACGGCGATAACATAAAGCTTAACGATGCCCGTAATTTATTGCGCCGTGGAAAATGGGAAGGCTATGCGGAAGTAGACTTTAGCGGCCAAGATCAACAACTTTATAGAGCACGCTACAGCATTCAACGAACGCATAAAAAAGTAACCGGCAAACTAAAAGTAGCCGAGCATACTTTGCATAGCTTACCTGATGAAACCTTAATCGCCGACAAAAGCACCACCATAAAAGCCATTGAAAATAAAATAGGCCTCACTTTTGAGCAGTTCTCCCGTGCAGTGCTACTAGCACAACACGAGTTTGCCGCATTTTTAAAAGCCACTGGCGATGAACGCGCACAACTTTTAGAGTGCCTTACAGGCACCGATAAATTTAGTCGAATAGGCCAGCGTATATTTGAGCGTAATAAAGCAGTAAAAGATAAATTTGAATTACTAACAGCCAGCTTAGCCAGTTACACGTTATTGTCTGATGAAGAACTCAGTGAGAAAAAACACACTCTTGATGAACTTAAAAAACAAACTGAACACACAAAAACAACGTTGGCCAACACAGAGCAAGGTGTTAACTGGTACAAGCAAGCACACAGTTTAGAGCAAGCATTAACAGCCGCTCAACAAAACGAGCAACAAGCAAGTGATGCACTTGATGCGGTTAAAGTGCAAACTGAGCAAGCCAAACAAGCACAAAGTGCGCTTGAAATTAAAGATAATCGCCAGCGTTTTAAAAGCTTAACGGTGCAAAACAGCCAGTTAAATTCACAAATTAAAGAATTAAACGCGCTAGATCATGCCGCGCTTATTAACGAGCAAGCAAGTAAGGTTAAAAAACAACAAAGCGAACTAGCAACAGCAAAACAACAACAACAAACGGCTGAGCCACTGATTACAAAGGCACGTGAACTCGACAGTCAATTAGCTATTTTTACGCAAAGCATTACAAGCCTGACACAACAAAAAACTAAAGAGCAGCAGCAATTAAGCGAGTTACAACAGCAGTTACAACAAAATAATCTCAGTGTGGAGCAGGCAACAACACAAAGCGCCCACCATAAGAAATGGTTACAAGAGAACAATCAACTTAAGTCATTGGCCACTGATTGGAACTATTTTAATCACAGCTTTAAGCAGTTTTTTAATACTACAACGCAATTAAAAACACTCGAGCAACAAAAGCAAGCAACTACTTTGCAGCTAAGCACACTCGCTACCAAGCTTAATGAGCAAAATAAACAGCTTGAACATGCAGAGCAAGTGCTAAGCACTGAAAAACAAAACCTAAATAAACTCACCCAACAGCAAGAGCAATTTAGTATTGAGCAGTGCGATAATCAGCTTAAAAACATCGATTATTTAAAAGAGCAGCGAGCGCGTTATAAGCAATTTAATCAAGAGCTAAAGCACACTGCACAGCAACAAAGCAATGTGGCAGAAAAGCTAACTCAGAGTGAGCAAACTAACACTACATTGCTCGCGCAATTAAGCAGTAAAGAGCAAGCACTGAAACACGCCGAACAATCGCTTAATCAAGCACGCTTGCGCGCGAGTGAACATGTTGAACACTTACGCGCACAACTCCTGCCTAATGAGGCATGTGCGGTTTGTGGAGCCACTGAGCATCCTTTTGCAAACAATCAAAGCCAACCTTTTAATAACTTAATAACCGACTTTGAAAATACTTATACTGGCGCTAAACAACAGCACTTAGATGCACAAACCCAGCTACATCAACATCAAACACAGCATGCGGTTTTAGTCGCAGAGCATAAGCAGCATAGCCAAGCGATTGCTGATGCCCAAGCCAAAATGTTAGACATTAAAAATACCATGCAAGCGGCTAAAACAGATCTTAATGACTTGAACGTTGAGCAACTTGATGACACCCATAAACAATTAAGCGTGCAAAAAACGCAGTACTTTGCTGCGCAAAAACAAAAAGATCTGTTACAAGAAGCGGTTAACCAACTGCAAAACACGGTTAAAAAAGAACAGACTGCGCAGCAACAATTAAATACCCAGCATGTTGAACTGAATAATCAGCTCACCATGCTTAATAATAAGCACCAGGAATTGCACAGCCAACGCGAAGCACTTATAAGTGAGCTGAATTCTCACTTTGAAAACAGTCAATTTTGGCAAGCATTACAAACCGGCGCGTTAACGCTAAGCGAGTTAGGTGAGCAAGTAGAGCAGTATCAACATCAGCAACTACAACTTGAACACACTCAAAAGCAATTAGACAGCGCCAATTTACAGCTGCAGCAGCTAACCCCGCTTATGACCAAAGCTGAGCAGCAAGTTAGCACGCTCAACGACGATTTAACTCAGGCACAGCAGCAACACAATAATACTCAGCAACAGCGCTTAGCGTTATTTGATAACCAAACGATCAGCGCTGATGACTATCAGGCTCAGCTGAATAGGCAAGTAGAGCAGTGTCAGGGTGAATTAAATCAGAGTCAACGGGCACACGATAGCGCCATAAAACAGCGCGATGAGCAGGCTATTACACTTAAAAACCTTGAGCAGCGCTTCGCCGATAACAGCCAGGAGCTAACCACACTTGAAATACGCTATAATGCTTGGTTTGAAGAATTTAGCGCGCTGTATGCTGATATAAGCCATCAGCAAATCGAGGTGCTACTGGCCATAAGTAATGACGATATTAAAGAGCAGCTAAAGCATAGCGAGCAGTTATCTCAAGCATTAGTTGATGCCCGAGCCGCGCTAAAACAACAGCAACAAGCCAATGATCAGCATCAGCAAAATAATAAGCCAGCACACAACGAAGCACAGTTAATTGAGCAACAAGCTGAATTAACTGCGCAGCAAACACAATTACAAAATACCTTACTTACGATTAATACCGCCATCGAGCAGCACAACCAAAATGCAAAAGCCCTTGAGGGCAAGCAGGCTGAGCTAAGCAAACTTAAACAACAAGTAGAACAATGGCATTTACTTAATAAAGTGCTCGGTGATGCAACCGGCAAAACAATGCGTAATTTAGCGCAAACACAAACACTAAAAATATTGCTACATTATGCTAATAGCCATTTAAAAACGCTGAATAAGCGTTACGAACTCACAGCAATAGCTGACTCACTTGATATAGCGATTATTGACCGCGATATGGCCGATGAACAACGTTCTGTAAACACACTCTCTGGGGGAGAATCGTTTTTAGTATCGTTGGCACTTGCATTAGGGCTGGCCTCTCTATCCTCAAACAAAGTGCAAATTAACTCGTTATTTGTTGACGAAGGCTTTGGTACACTAGATAGTGAAACACTTAGTATTGCAATGGACGCGCTAGATTCACTGCAAGCGCAAGGTAGAAAGGTCGGTGTGATTTCACATGTAAGTGAAATGAGCGAACGCGTTGCAACGCAAATTCATGTCGCTAAAAAACCGGGTGGATACTCCACCATAAACGTAATTTAAGGAGACAGTATGCCCACTTTTACAGGCGAAGAAGCACAAGAGTATGATAACCGTATTACCCGTTTAGTCCCTGGTTACGAGCTATTACATCAACTAACCAACGCACAGCTAAGCGCTACGTTAACTGATAACGCCCATATTTTAGTGGTAGGCGCGGGCACAGGTAAAGAAATCGCAGCGCTGGCGAATATTAATTCTACATGGCAGTTTACCGCTCAAGATACCTCGGCCGACATGTTAGCCATTGCTAAGCAACGCTTTATAGAGCAAGGTATTGATAGCCGTGTCACTATTGAATGTAGCCCAGTTGATAAAATAAAAGCGAAAGCCGACGTGGTATTATGTTTATTGGTGATGCATTTTGTAGAAGATAACGGCGACAAAAAACAAATTCTTAAAAGCATTAAAGCTAACCTTAAAAAAGGAGCGAATCTTTATATTGCTGATTTAATGCGCCCAGAAACAACATTTGAACGTGAGTCACAATTAAACACCTGTGCTCAATTAGGCCTAACTGAAGCAGGCAAAACTCAAATGGGGCATAACCTCGAAAGAGAGTTTTACCCCCTAGATCGTATGCGCTTTAGTGAACTACTGAATGAATGTGGATTTGGTATTCCAAAGCTTTATTTTAAAGCACTTGGCTTTAGCGGTTACGTTGTATAAATTTTTGTCAAAAAAAAGCTAATATCATAATGATATTAGCTTTATTGCTTAACACTAGTTTAAGCGGAGTGAGTGCGCTTTAAAGCCCACTCCCTCTATAATTAGATGCAAACGATGTTTTCAGCTTGCGGGCCTTTTTGACCTTGAGTAACAGTAAACTGTACACGTTGGCCTTCAGCTAGCGTTTTAAAACCGTCGCCAGAGATAGCACTGAAATGTGCGAAAACGTCTGCGCCAGATTCTTGCTCGATAAAACCAAAACCTTTTGCTTCGTTAAACCATTTTACTGAACCAGTAGTTGTATTAGACATAATATGTATCCTAAAAATTAATTAAAGTGTGTCTGAAAAGAGGCGATTGAGCCGAAAAAATAGTTAACTTGAGGATATCGCGTAGGATTATTACTAAAACAACTCGGTACTAACAAATAAAACAAAACTTCTTTCAAACTTATAAATATTGATGGGTTAACACTAACCCATCAATTAAAACTATTTAGATGCAAACGATGTTTTCAGCTTGCGGGCCTTTTTGACCTTGCGTTACAGTAAACTGTACTTTTTGGCCTTCGGCTAATGTTTTGAAACCGTCGCCAGAGATAGCACTGAAATGTGCGAAAACGTCTGCGCCAGATTCTTGCTCAATAAAACCAAAACCTTTTGCTTCATTGAAAAATTTTACTGTACCAGTAGTTGTATTAGACATAATAATATCCTAAAAAAATAAATAAAAAATTGCCCTAAAATAGGCGTTTAACAGGAAGAAAACAAACATTTAACTTGAGGATATCGCGAAGGATTATTACTAATAACAACGTGGTACTTACAAATAAACTGGGCTTTCTATCAACCCGATGGCGAGCAGAATAACAGTAATACACTTTATAACAAGCTTTATTTACACTTTATTTTTATAAATAACTGCAAAGCCACTCGCCACAGGCTTTGCAGCGTCATCGTCGCGATTTTTAATTCGGTAATCATTTAAAAATGCAAATTACGCGCTCTTACAATATCTTTCATCACAATGGTTGAGGTTAAACGTTGTACACCTGGTAAGGCTGATAGCTTGTCATCATAAAGTTGCTGAAACGCAGCTAAATCTTTAGTAACGACGTGTAATAAGTAATCTGGGGTACCAAATAAACGTTGCGCATTGGTGATCTGAGGAATAGCATCCACCGCTTGCTCTAATTTGCTTAACGACGCTTTATCACCCTCTTTGATAGTAATAAATACGAGTGCAGAAAAGTTTAAACCCACTTTCTCCGGTGAAATCTCGGTGCGGTAACCGACAATTGCTTTGCTTTTCTCAAGCTCTTTAACACGGCGGTGACAGGGCGACACGCTTAGCCCAACACGATCAGCCAATTCAGAGAGGGTGAGCCTGCCATCAACTTGTAGCTGCGCAAGAATTTTCCTATCTATGGTATCCATAGCTAATTATTTCCTAAAATGAATGCTTATATCGGTAAAATACAGTAACTTTTACTCATCAGAAAGAAATAAAATAGCTACTCACTTATTTTGGGTTATAGCGCATGGATATTAATATTATTTTTTCTTTTTGGCTGGTGTCAATTTTGTTTGTACTCACCCCTGGAGCTGATTGGGCTTATACAATTAGCGCAGGAATAGCGGGCGACAAAATTGTTCCTGCAGTATCGGGGTTAATACTTGGGCATTTAGTGGCCAGTTTAATAGTGGTGGTAGGGTTAGGTGCGCTATTAGCGTCGCATGCCATCTTTATAAAGCTGTTAACCTTGTTTGGCGCTTTATACATCATTTGGATTGCCGTATCACTGTACCGATTTCCTCCTATGCCTACAGCTTATGTCAGTGGCCAACAACACACCTCAGATACGCATCTAAAGTGGATGAGAAAGGGCTTTATTATTAGTGGCTTAAACCCTAAAGTGATGCTGTTATTTTTAGCCTTATTACCGCAGTTTGTATTGCCAACTTTATCGTTTTCTATCACTGAACAATTGCTGGTACTGAGTGTAATTCATTTAGTAGGCTGTGCGTTAGTGTATTGGTTAATAGGAATAAGCGCCAAAAAAATCCTCAGTAACAACCCCGCATTGTCGCTCAAATTTGGACGAGCCTCGGCATGTGTGCTGTTTATTATAGGCTCGCTAATGCTAGTTGATAGCGCACAAAAACTAACTCACATTGTGTAAAGCAAAAGAGAGCGTGGCTTATCTTATCTGAGCCACTAACTCACTCAAACGGGCAATTTTAATATTACTTAACTGCCTATAATCAAAATAGGGGCACACAATAATATTCTGGCTTTTATCTATAGCAAACTCATCATCAAGCCAATCAAGTTGGGCGTTTAACTTACCTTGTTGTATCAAGTTTTTAGCGTGAGTTCTTCCCGCAATAATGTGCAACTGGTTTTTATGCTCAGTGAGCACCGGCGCACTAAAGAGTAATGCAGTCCCGCTATGCTGCTGTAACAACAGCTCATCTCGATATGCTTGCCAGCTCACTGCTTGTTTGGCAAATGAGTAATACTCGCTTGGCAGCGCAAATAACACTTTGGCGTACACATTAAAGACTTTTCGCCAGCCATTGCCACAGTGCTGATTTATACTGTTTATTTGCCCACTAACCACAGGCTCTAACTGCTCTAGTATTTCAAAGTAGGGCATAGGGGGCGCTTTTGCGACATACACAGCAACTCTAAATGAGTCATCACCTAACCCTATGAACTGGCTGCTCACCTTAACTACTCTTATTTTGCGCTAAAATACGGTCAAGGTTATTAGCAAAGTTTTGTCTGTCACTTTGGCTTAACGGAGGCGGCCCGCCACTCATTTCTACGCCGCTTGAGCGCATAGTATCCATAAAGTCGCGTACATTTAGTAAGGAGCGAATGTTTTCAGTGGTGTAAAGCTCACCTCGCGGATTAAGCGCTTGGCCGCCGTTATCAATCACTTCACTTGCCAGCGGAATATCCCCAGTGATCACCAAATCGCCTTTTTCAATGCGTTTTACTATTTCATCATCAGCCACATCAAAGCCCGATGACACTTGCAGTCGGCTAATAAATTTTGATGGTGGAATGCGCATGGCATGATTTGCAACCAGTATTGTTTCTGTTTGCGTACGCTCTGCAGCTCTAAATAAAATTTCTTTTATTACCACCGGACAAGCGTCAGCATCAACCCAAATTTTCATGCTAAGTTCTTTAAATTGCTTTAGTATTAAAGCGATCCTATAGCAATTTCTAAAGAAAAGGAAACAACATGAAACTCGCTTTTAAAGCTGCATTATTTATTACCATCGTGTTTTTACTCAGTGCCTGTACCAGCGCTCCTGAAGGAATAACCCCAGTTAAAAACTTTGATTTAGAAAAATATCAAGGCAAGTGGTATGAAATAGCTCGATTAGACCATTCATTTGAACAAGGAATGGAACAAGTAACAGCCACCTACTCAATTAACAATGATGGAACGGTAAAGGTATTAAACAAAGGGTTTATTAGTGAAGAGCAGCTGTGGGACCAAGCTGAAGGCATAGCTAAATTTGTTGAAAATACCGATACAGGGCATTTTAAAGTATCTTTTTTTGGCCCATTTTATGGCGCCTATATTATTTTTGAACTTGACCAGCCTGATTATCAGTATGCCTTTATAACAAGCTATAGCAAAGATTACTTGTGGTTTTTATCACGCACACCAACAGTAAGCAAAGAGCTTAAGCAGCACTTTTTAAGCCAAGTAAAAGCGCTTGGTTTTGCAACTGATGAGATTATTTGGGTAAATCAAAAACCGCTGTAAAGGGGGTTTACACGCCCCTAGGTTGTAATAAAACGTTCACCTTATTGTAAGGTAAACTAAATAAAGTAGGACTATATTAGCCTCACTTGCAAAGAGACAGGCAGGTGAAGACATAATGACAATCCCCCTTTATTATTGGCAAGCCTTATGGCTTGCCATTTTTTTAGCTCAATTTTAGCTATTGTTTGAGATCAGGTTTTTACTAACTAAAGCCCATTTAAACCAAAAAATAACGTACTCATGGCCAAAATCACTAATATAAGTAAATTAAAAAGCTTAGTTAACCTCACCAAAAAACTATAAAAAATCATTACAATTAAGGCACTTAACGTCATATAGCCACAAAACTGTAAACCGCCATAACCCTGTAACTGGTTCACACAAAGTAGCAAGCTTAGTAAAATACTGATCCAAGCAACACTCAATAAAATTAAACGCTGCTGTTGAGTAGGGCGCTTATTAAAAACATCCTTAAAATGATTATATTTAGCTAGCGCAAAGCAGTTAAAAGCAATTAAACATAAACTAAATGGCAGCAAGGTAATCATATTTTTTGCTCCTGAGTACTTATGTGTAGACGCTTTTTAGTTTGCAGCCCAGTACGTAATTTTTCGGTTTGTAACAAAAACAGTAAACCGAACAGTAAAAACAAACTATCAAACATGAATAAAGCCCACTGATCGTTACGTAAATACTGAATTATATTACCTTCAGTGGTGAGCGCATTAACCACTGGCACACTAAAACAGGCAATACTGTTTATAGCCGCCATAACACACCATTGCAGCTTGTCACGCTTTACAAAGGCAATGATGAACACACATAGCCAAGTTAAAAAGAAAGCGAGTATTTCTTTATCCGCGCGCTCAGCAACCTGTTTACTGAGTAAACGATTAGCCAAAAAGAAAGCCGATGTAGCCAAGGGCAGTCCCATCAATGTTCCTAGATTTAACCCTTCAACTAGCTTTAGCCCCCAAGATGGCTGAGTATTTTTTTCATTCTTTCGCGTAAGCGCTTAGCCCACATTATGCAGCCTGTCGCTATCATAATGCAGCCAGCAATGCCGCCTAAAAAATATAAACCGCGCAGTAATGGCTCTGCAAAACGCCCAGTGTGCATTGAATTTAAAGACTCATACAGCGCTTTACTGCCGGTGAGTTCATCATCAGTTTGTGCGATGAGTTCACCCGTTACGCCATTGAATATAAGGCGCGGAGTTTGATCACGCAGCGCCTTACCAGGGCTTACCAATACCATAATCGTGGCAGCCGCTTTGTTAGGGTTACTGATCATTACACGGTTTATATCGGCGTTTGGCCACTTAGTATAAACCTGATCCAAAATAGTCTTCATAGGCACAAGTTCAGCTTCGCCCTTTGCTTTATTATTAATGGGGTTACTAGGAGAAAAGTCTTTAAAAAAGCCAGTCATACCTTCTTCATAAACAGTATTAACAGGGTGGGGAAACAGCATAAATATCAGAGTAATAATCCCGGTGTAGGTAATCATTAAATGAAACGGTAAGGCAAATACCGAACTTAAATTATGCACATCTAACCAGCTACGGCTGCCTTTATTAGCTCTAAAAACAAACATATCTTTAAAAATACGTTTGTGAATCACTATCCCTGATATCAGCGCAATAAGCATAAACAAGCTAGCAAAACAGACTATCCAACGTGCTGTTTTTACATCAATATAATGTAAGTCAAAATGCAAACGATAAAAGAAATTACCCCCTCGAGTATCTACAAAAGGCGGTAAAGGTTGCATGGTATTTGGGTCTAAACGACTATTATTAAACGATGCCCTGCGCTGTCCAGGCTCTTTTGGCTTTGCAAAACCATACGTTAAATAAGGTATACGCTCTTCAGGAAGGGTTATCCGCCAATTAGGCGCATTAGGGGCTTGAGCATTTAAATACTCAACGCCAGTTATTATTTGTTGCTTTTGCGCGCCAATACGGTCTGTCTGCTGCTCAATATTATGAATACTTGGCTGATTCCATAAGCTCACTTCATCTCTAAAAAAGCTAATAGTGCCTGCAAAAAATATTAAATACAGTAACCAACACACGAGTAAACCTACCCACGTATGTAACCAGGTCATTGAGCGAAAAAAACTCCCTTTCATAACCATCCCTTCATTAACGACAATGTAAAAAATTGCACTGCAATACTTAGTAAAATACTGATCCAAACTGTTTTTAACGACTGAAGATAAAAACTATAAATAAACACCAGTGCATAAATTAAAATACTCGCAGAGACACTTAAAAGAACCGCGTCAACTTTAGAGACCGGCACCACAACACTTAACAGCGACACACTGACGGCAGTAAAAAAATACCCGCCCACAATGGCGATAAAAAAACGCGATAAAACCGCTAATTCATAGTTAAAGCGCTGTATAAAAAAGCTTAACTTAGATAAAACAGGTGGTGGAGAGTCTAAAAGACGGTTGTAGGCCTGCATAAACTGCAAATTCCTTTTAAACATAGCTAAAAAAGATGGCCGTATTATATCGCCAACAAATACAAAAGATAGTAATTCTTATTTGTATTTAGATAAAATGGATATTTAATTTAGTTAGTTAAATACTGATCTGATGTAAGGCAGCTAAAAAAACAATAATAACCGCTGCAAAACGGCTATATAGCTACACTTTAAGCTTATTATTAACTATTAGCATGTGGTTCTTTTAGACTCGCTATCGTTTTTAACTTTATAAACCAAAAACTTAACAAGCTGATTTATAATAAGTTTATTTATAAATAATGTAAGGATCACGATTTTACTAACTATGTTTAAAAATTACTAAAATAAACCGATTTTTTACTAACTCAGCAGAATATGAATTTAAAAAAGGCTAATAAACAAACAAAAGTAAGCTAACTAAAAGTAAATACCTCGTCATTTACTAGTTGAGTTGATAAATGGCTGATCCGTATTAAATGATAACAAGCGAAAAACAGCCAACTTAACCCCAGCGGCAAACAAAACGTAGCTTAAACGTTAGTAAAATTATGGTTTATTTTTGAGCTAAAGAGTTATGTAGTAACTATGCCGTAAAGGGGGTTTACAGCATTAAAACTGAGGCCATTGTTTAAACTTAAAATACATGAGACTAGGAAAGTAAGTATAAAAAAGGTCGCCAATGCCACCTCTCTAAACAATAACTTTTACAACATTGAAAACAGCTTTTTAAGTTGTGGCATGTATTCGCTCACAAGTGCTAGGTTATTTTCACTGACTACAGGCTCTGCCGATTGTGCAGCAGTTGATGCATTGCCAAACGCTCCCATTAATGAACTAACACCTTTGTCTTTGCTACTTTGCATACTTTGTAAGCCACCCATTAATTTATTGGCGGTTTCTTTATGTTCATCTGATAAACCTGATTTCAAGTTTTCAATGTATGCCATTGAAACTTCAGACCCTACAGCAATTAATTGTTCCGGCGTAAAACCATATTGACCGGTTACATTGGCAAAGCTTTTATATAAGTCTTGCTGTTTGATCATGCTAAGTGCGCTGTTGGCTAACGAGCTTTGTTCAGTAACCGTTTGATCTGCCGATGCACCCAGCATACTTGCTAAATCTAAGCCTTTTAACGACGCTTGATTGCTGGCCCAACTTGTAACAGCAGGTAATGCTTTCATGTAGCTTTGTAATTGACCTTCGTTAATGTCTTGTGCAAGGCTTGAGAAACTCATAGCTAATAAGCCAATTGATAACAGTAATTTTTTCATTAAGCATTTCCAAATAGTAAAGTAACGTTAATTAAAAACTAATTAACGGCTATTGCCAATACAAAGCGTAAATTTATAAATTATTATTAACTCAGTTGTGTGTTTAAGTTGATTCACCACAAGTCAATGTACTGATGTTATAATACATTTTTTGCAAAAAGAGCGGGGCACTATGTTAACTATTTCGAACAGCGTAACCATTGATGAATGGGAAGTAGAGCTAAGCGCTATTCGTTCGCAAGGCGCTGGCGGACAAAATGTTAATAAGGTAGCCAGTGCTATACACTTACGCTTTGATATTAACCGCTCTAAATTGCCCGAGTTTTATAAAGAGCGGCTGCTTGCTTTAAACGACTCAAGAATAACTAAAGAAGGAGTGCTGGTCATTAAAGCCCAGAGCCATCGCACTCAAGAGCTCAATAGGGAAGATGCGCTAAAACGGCTAAAAGATCTAATTTTAAGCGCCACTAAGGTTAATAAGGCACGTCGAGCCACCAAACCTAGCCGTAACTCACAGCGTAAGCGTATGGATAAAAAAACCAAACACGGCCAAACCAAAGCTCTCCGCGGTAATATTAAGCTATAACTTAAGTAACTCTGGTTAAGCATATAAAAAGGGCTGCGAATGCAGCCTTTAATTTAGTCATAGGTATGATGGCGAGTGACACTAAATCGGTTAAGAATTCGATGCACTACATACACCGCGCTTAAACTTACCGTTACCGCAACAGCCACCGAGCTAAACCGATATAAAGCGCTGTATACTAAATCTTGCCCTGGGCCTAACGATTGACCAAATAAAATCCCAAAGGTGGTTAATACCCCAAATCCGACACCCGGTGGACCGCCGCCTAAAATATGAAATCGACTGAATATAAACGATAATATCCATAATATAGCCACTGGAAACAGCAAAAAGTCGGTATGGTTATACAGCACTAATTGCGAAATCAATGCAGCATTACAGCCTATCAATGTACCAATAATACGTTGCCAACTTGCGGTGCCCACCGCTTTAAAGCACAACGAAAATAAAATTAAAATAGATGCCGCTTGCGCCGAAATTGAATCTTGCAAATCAAGCACCTGAAAAACCACAAACGACAAAGTCGCAACCGTGGCACATAACAAAACCTCGTGACGAATACTTTCTTTATCCTTGTGCGGTACAGCGCGCATGGGTCGCGCTGTCACATCAGGAAACAAGCCATGCATCAAGAGCGCAATAATAATAGTAATAAAAATAGCCACACCATTACTTAAAATAAGCGGGTAAATGCTACTACCTTGATCAATATGGCTGGCAAAATGTAACTGAATCGATAAACTCACCGCACCTAACGCACCAAATAAAAACGCACCACCAGAGCTCATTAAGTAAAACAATATACAAAAGCTAGCAAAAATAATGAGCGTCATTAACACCGGCAAGTGTGAAAATAAGCCCTGTAAAATAAGTACTATAAACGCACTGTAGGCAGCACTGGCAACAAATTGGCGAATCACATCTTTGTTAATACTTGGCACTAAACCGAGTAATAACATAGGGTAAACTGTAAAAAATATTCCATTGGGCCAATTCATTAACTTGCACAAAGTAAAACCAATAGTACAGCCACCGGCAATACGTAGCGCTTGGCGTAAGCCATTTGAATCGAGTTGTGGCGCTTGGCTAACATGTTGTGTCATTACTCGCCCCACTAATAAATGTAATGTAACCAACTAATAAAACGGATCTGTACTGTTCCCAACCATTGACCTACAGCCGATTGCGGAAGTAACTGCACAGTAGCACGCGCACCACTGGGCATATTATTTATAAGCTGAGTGTTATTTGGCAGCACTAAATGAATACGTTGACGCTGGGCATCGCGAACCCAGCGGTTGCTGGTTTCGGTGGTGCTAAGTAATCCATTCGCACTAAGTTGCCCGTCACTAACACCTGCTTCAAAGGTTTCAATTTTAGCGTCGAATACTTCACCAGGTCGGCTATCAAATACCACTTTTGCTAAACTGCCTGGCTGCATATTTAATAGTGACTTTTCACGAAAATCGGCCACCAAATCCGCTTTCTTTGCCACAACCGCGAGTAATGGCTTACCCGCAACCGCATAGGAACCTTCAAGTAACTGTAAATTAGCCACAACGCCATCACTTAAAGCGCGCACTTGGGTATAAGATAAATTAAGCTCAGCTTGGGCTAACTGATTGGCCGCATGACGCAGTGCTAAGTTATCTTGTCCTGAATCGCCACGCGCTAAAACAGCTTCTGCCAACTGTGCTTCAAAGGCAGCTAAATTAGATTGGCTTGCGGCAAAATTAGCCCGAATGCTTTCAAGCTCTTGCTCCGAAATAGAGTTTTGTTTGTAGAGTGTTTCGCCACGCTTTTTTAATAGCTGCTGCTCATGCAATTTAGCGTTAGCTGCACTTATTTGTGCTTCCAGCGCTTTTACATTGGTATCAAGGCGTTTATTTTGCAGTTTGGCATCATCAAGCGCGAGCTGCGCTTGCTCAAGTGCTAGTTGGTAAGTGTTTTTGTCTATTTCAAATAATACATCACCCGCTTTAACCGTTTGATTGTTGCTGACCAATACATCAGTAACACGGCCGTTTATTTGCGGCGATATTTGCACAACCGGATGGTAAACCCGTGCTTGTGGCGTAACCGGCAGCCATACATCGGCAACAATATAATAGAAAAATACAACAATAAAACCAACGAGCGATACTTTAACGTAGCGGGCAAATTTTTGATCGGGTGTCATACTTATTTATCTCCAGATAAGCTTGCAATACAACGCCGCGCATTTTCTTCCATTTGCACTAAACTATGCGCCATACCGTCAAGCTGCTCCGTGCTTAAGCCTGCATATAAACGCTGTTTAATATCGCTTGTGAGCTCTTTTAAGTGTTCTAATAACTTTATACCCTCATCGGTAAAGTACAATTTTTTACTGCGTTTATCGTGCTCATCAACTTGTCGAATAACCAGATTTTGCTGCTCTAATTGCTTAATGGTGCGCGTTAATGAGGGCATTTCAATACCTAAGCTAGTCGCCAACGCTTGTTGTGTTGCCCCTAAAGGTAAATGATGTAAGTGGATCATTGCCGTCCAGCGCGACTGAGTTAAACCTAGCGGCTCAACCGCCAATGTCACCGCTTCTCGACATAAGCGATGCACTCGGCCCATATTGCCGCATAAGGTTAAATCGAGTGTTTCATGAAAAGGAATAGTGCTGCTCATAGGAACTCTTGCTTGTGAATATCCAGCAAATTTTAGCATTAGTTAGCAGGCTAAGTAAATAATTGGTATTTTAGCTTCACGTCAATAAGTTTTATTTAGACAAATAATGCGCAGCAAGCTTGTCTAAAAAAGTATAAAGTTTAGCGTTCATTTCACTATAGTCATGGCTTAAGAGCTTTTCGGGCTGTTCAACAAAGCAGTAATTATGAGCATTGCTTAAATCATCGTTGGCAATAAGGAGGGTAACCACCTCGGTAGTCAATTCCATGTGGCATTGAAAACCAAATACTAAATCGCTATAAGCGACTATTTGCCTTGGACAACCTTCACTATAGGCAATAATACTGGCTGTAGCAGTTAGCCCTGGCATGTCGTTATGCCAATGCCCTACATTAAGCTCACTACCAAAATGGCTAAATAAAGGATGATTCAAGCCTGTATCGGTGAGGGTAATCGCAAACTTACCAATTTCTTTTTCTGGACTGGGTTGATAGGCCGCGCCTAACGCTTCACCAATTAATTGTGACCCCAAACAAACGCCCAATACCACTTTGTTTGCAGTGATCGCGCTGGCAATAAAGGCTTGTTCTTTTTTACTATCAAAATAAGGGCATTCTGCAAGCGATGTAGCGGGGGATTGTGGCCCACCCATTACGATTAAAAAATCGATATCATCGGTGTGCTGAGGTAAGGGATCAGCTAAATAAATACGGGTATAAGACAACGTGTGGCCATTCATTTTAGCCCAAGCTTCATAAGCGCCTGGTGCTTCAAAATGTTCATGAATAATAAAGTGAATGTGCATTGCCGTTTCCTTAAAATATTATCTGTTTAATAAAGTAACGGTCACCGGATATAAGTGACCATGTAACAACCCCTAAAAGTTAAGTAAATTAGCTGGAGAATATTGATCGGTTAGCACCTTAGTATCACTTGGCCAATCTTTACCATCTTTAGTGAAAAACATACGCTGGCTAATTGCCTTTATATCTACGTCATAAGGGGCAAGTAACGGAGCTAGCTGCGTCACCCGCTGCGCTATTTGTTGCTCTGTAGGGATATTGCTATAACCAGCTAAAATAATACGATTACTATTATTATTGGCTGTTACATTAATAAAATCGCCAAATACCGCATGATAGGTTGCCGACTCATGTTCATAAAGTTTACTTGATGAAAACGTGTTAGCAGCAACAATTCCGTCTTCGGCTAATACGCTTTTTATTTCTTCAAAAAACTCTTTAGTGAGTAAGTGCTCAGGAATGTAATCGCCATTAAATGCATCTAAAATAATCCAATCAAATTGCTGCTTTTTAAGCGCCGCACGTTTAATAAAAATACGCCCATCTTGCACTTTAGCAGTTACCTTATCGGTTTCTATAAAGTTAAAATAATCGCGCGCCACTTTAATTACTGCGGGATCTATTTCAACATTTTCAATGTGTGCCTTTGGATATAGCTCATGAATCATATTAGAAAGCGTACCGCCCCCTAAACCAATAATGAGCACATTTTTAGGGTTATCAATCAGTAACAAACTAGAAAAAGCCAACTTAGTATAATTAAATACCAGTTTTTTAGGGTCGCTGATATACATACAGCTTTGACTGCTTTGTCGGGTTTTTTCATCAAACTTTAAACAGCGTAAGTCACCGGTTTCTTCAACTAATAAATTTCGATATAAAGAACGCTCTTTATGGACAACATTACTCATACTGTAAGCTGAAAATAGCAGCGCCATAATACAAATAAACAATAATTTAAGCTTGAGCATAAACGGCCTCTCGTACTCTAAGTTTATCAAAAGTAATAGCAATCAAGCCAAGTGTGCCCAACACCCCAGCAAAACCTAAAATAATGGCGTTAACATCAAACGCCAGTACCATATAAAAAGAGGTAATAATGGTGCCCAGTGCACTGCCTAAGGTACTGACAAAATAAAGCCCGCCAGCCACTTGGCCGCTGCGCTCACTATTGGTAACCAGCAAACGTACCGAGTAAGGCGAGATCATGCCTAAAATAATGGTAGGTATAAAAAATAACGCGGTTGAGGCGAGTAACGAGCCGTAGCGGCTGTCTTCAATATGCGAAAAAATAAATGCCATAATTGGCTCAGCAAACAATGCAATTGGCACCACCATAATACTGGCGACTAAAAAAATTAACCCATATTTAGTTAGCGAAGGATGACGAATAGACAGCTTACCTCCCAGTAAATATCCAAATGATAAGCTAAGCATAAACACAGTAATAATACTGCCCCAAATATGCACGCTACTGCCAAAGTAAGGTGCTAAAATTCGCCCACCTAACAGCTCTATTCCCATAATACTAAAGCCACTGCTAAAGGCTAAAAAGTAAATTAATGCATTTGTTTTTGTTAACATTATATTGTTCTTATTGTGTTATTTTCATCCATCTTAACGTGATGTAAGCGAACAGGCTAGCGTATGTCTAATTTAGGTGTTAATAATTAAAAGGCGTGAAATAATCGGTTGTTTTAAACTATAAAAATAATTAATGCCGCTGCTGTTAACCCCCTTTACAGTTTCTTTAATCGTATAAATAGCTGTCTGCATTATGATATTTTAGGTACGCTGCATTTTAAAACATGTTATAAATATCACACTACAAATACAGCTAATCCAGTTGGATTGAAAGGACAAGAATCAATGGATACAAGCGGCAACAATAGCTCGGTAGTTATTTTTCTTATTTCAGCATGTTTATTGTTACCCTTTTTGGAGAGCATGCATGGTGGAGCGCTTTGGGGATTAAATTGGCACTCTCCACGGCTTATGGATACATTAAGCCATCATCTACTTTATATAAAATTGGTGTTGGTAATTACGGGTTTAATACTGCTTTTCACCAAACCTGAAAAAATTAAAAGCATAATTAAAAATAAAATAGCCCAGTGGTTGTTCTTTATCATTCTTACATTAGTCGCTTTAATACAAATTCCTTTTTTATGTTTAGGGATTTTATTCAATGGTTCTTCATTATCAACCCCTGATTATATTCACAAACAAAGCACGTTTACTGATCGTACTATTTATATTTACACCGCAGACCCTGGAGCAATGGGGAAAGCCTACCATTATGCGTATTTAAATTGCCCGCTAGCATTTGGCCGTTATGAGCTAAAGCAAATTGCTAAACTAAATTGGATGCGCGAATACACGTTTTACATTGAAAAGAATGACCTGATAGTAATTGATAAAAATCCTGATGGTTTAACGCATACTTTCGATATGAGTCATGTAACCTGCTCCAGCTAATATCTCCTTTTTATAATTAGCTTAGGTTATAGCTTTCAATCAAGTCTCCATAATTGCCCTTAATGCTAATAAAAATTTCGACTTAAAGCCGAGTTATTAGCACTAACTCATTTAGATCATGTATTCTTTTTAAACACAAAAAGCCGCAGTAATAAATACTGCGGCCTTTGTTTGTAGCTAAATGCTTTCAGCTAGTGCTTTTAATAAGCACCAGCGCTGTATATAAGCTCGTAGCTGTGGCTGTAAATCTCAAGGATGTTACCAAACGGGTCTTCCATGTAGATCATGCGGTACGGCTTTTCGCCAGGGTAGTAGTAACGTGGCTCTGGCATACGTTTTTTACCACCTGCAGCAACAATACGATCCGCTAAGCCTTCTACATCTGGGTCTTGTACACAGAAATGGAAGATACCAGTTTTCCAGTATTCAAAGTTATCTTTAGGGTTTTCTTGGTCTTTAAATTCAAAAATTTCTACACCAATTCGGTCGCCTGTTGAAAGATGCGCTATTTTGAATTTTTCCCAATTTGGACCAAATACATCGGTACACATTTCGCCAATTGGGCTGTTGTCTTCAGTGATCACGGTAGGCTCCATTATGGTGTACCAGCCCATCACCTTAGTGTAAAACTCTACGGCTTTTTCAACATCCGGTACTGAAATACCAATGTGCGAAAAACTACGTGGATATGTATGACTCATAATAAATACTCCTACTTAACTATGTTTAGTTGATGGAGTTAGTTTACGAACCGACCAACATTAAGTAAAATTATCATTAATCATCATTTTGAGTATATTTTGTAATGATAAATCCTACATGGTTAAACACGTTTTGTACTTTAGTTGAGGTAAACCATTTTACCCAAACCGCCGAGCGCCTTTATATGACCCAGTCAGGCGTAAGCCAACATATAAAAAAGTTAGAGCAGCAAGTAGATTGCGCCTTGCTTGAGCGCCACGGTAAACAATTTACCCTTACCGTTCAGGGTCAAAATTTATATCAGCAGGGTAGTCAGTTACTCAAAGAATGGCAGTTTTTACAGCAGCAATTAAAAGATGATTCACCTTACAGCGGTTTAGTTAAAATACAGTCGCCAGGCAGTTGCGGGCTGCAGTTTTACAATCAACTATTAGCACTGCAAGTAGAGCACAAGGAGCTAATTATAGATTACCGCTTTGCTCCAAATACCAGTGTTGAACAAGCGGTGGCCAATCACAGTGCCGATATTGGCTTTTTAACTCAAGCGCCTACCCTTAGTGAAGTTACCAGCCACAAAATTGGTAAAGAATCCCTATTATTAGTAACGCCCGCACATATAGAAAACCCAACGTGGGAGGTTTTATGTGAGCTTGGCTTTATTGGCCACCCCGATGCAAAACACCACGCGCAGCTTTTACTTAGCGAAAACTACAGTGAATTTGAACATGTTGATCAAATTAAGCAAACAGGTTTTTCTAACCAAATAAGTTTAATACTGGAGCCGGTAAGTTTAGGGCTGGGTTTTACGGTTTTACCCGCACACGCAGTAAGTGCTTTTAATAAACCTGCGCTTATTAAAACGCATCATTTAACCAAACCAATTAGCGAAAATATTTATGTGTGCCATCACCGAAATAGGCCGTTAGCAAAGCGTATGCATTGCGTTATTGATGCGATAAAAGCAGGCTAGGGCACCTAAATCAGCGCCCGTAAAGCCCCTTTACAGCTTAAGCTGTACGTTTAGCTTTTTGCGTAATGTCTGTGAGGCTCTGTTTGCTTTTTAAATAAACCTTGTGCACAGCAAAAGTAAGTAAAGTCATCAGTACCATCATACAAAGTGTCGGCCAAAGGCTGAGGGTATGATAACCAAGCGCCCCCATAAACCAGCAAATAAGTACCCATTGAATAACATAGAGCGCGGTTACATGTTTACTGGCATATAAAAGGGCACGTGTAATAGGGCCATTATATTTATCAGCAAAAATAAACTGTATAGCCGCTAGTGCACATAAATTTAAGCCAATTAAATAGCTAATACCGCCGCCATTTAAATGGAAAAAGTTGCCAAACTGCCCTTTAAAATCAATGGCTAACCATATGCCGCCAATAACAAGTAAAGCAGCACCGAGTTGTGCACATACTTTATATAAGTAATCGGCATTTTGTTGGTTACTAAGATATAAACGACCAAGTACATTCCCCGTTAATATCGCACTTATCCAAGGAAATACCGGAAAATACACCTGATAGTTATTAGCAAAAAACAAATCGCTAATATAAGGTGAAAGCGTAAATTGTTGCCCCCTCACAAACTGGCTCATAACTGCAATTGCAATGGCTAAAACCGCAATCCATATTGTTTTCCAACGGGCAATATTAAGCACACCAAACAGCAATAAGCTAACTCCAGCCAGTTGTAAAATATCACCTGTTAACACCATAAATTGTAACTGCCCAGCACTGAGCGGACTTTGCCAGCCATAAGCATTTATAAATGCCTCAGGCATGGTATTAAATACTTCAATAGGCAGCCAAAACTTGGCCGCATTCATTAAATAAGCAAGCAGTAAAAGCTGTATGCCACGCTTAATTAATAGCAAGGGTGTTTGCCTGCGCGAAAGCGCCATAGATAGCCCCATTGCCACTAAAAACGAGGCGGTGCCTTTGCCAAGTATATGCACAACCGTACCAAATGCGCTTTCACTTTGAAGCGTCGTGGAGGCATACATCCATAAGGTATGCACAATAATCATAATAAAAACGCTCGCACCACGCGCAAGATCAATCGTTTTAAGACGTTGGTTCATTGGTTTTAATATCCTTTTTAGGGCAGGTTTGGCATTTGCTATAACCGGCTAAATAATAGCGGCAACAGGTTAAACGCTGGGGTTTTTCAGTAAATGGCGTATCAAGATTAAAGTGTTCACAAATAAGGGTGTGCAGCTGACGATGGCAATTGTTGATATGTAAAGTAGTAGCAAGGTCTAAGCTATGAGCTCGCTCAATGGCGCTACTTAATGAATCGAGTAATAACCGAGCTTGTTCTTTTTTACCAAGTGCATAGTCGGTATTTACCCATTCACCAACTTGGCTTATAAAATGAGTAAACGCTTTGGTTTGCTCAGTTTTACTTACTAACACGCCATTATTCAGGTTAAAGCCACGACAATAAGCGCCATATACCGCTAACGGCATGTTAATGGGATCAGCCGTACTTTGCTTGCAAGCAAACCAATAGCAATAAGCGTAAACAGCTTGCCAGCAAAGCTGTAAATACAAATGCCGACTAATAAATTGCTTAGGCGCAGTAGGGTACTGCGCCTTACAACGAACAGTTAAAGCGCGCACTAATAATAAGCTCGGTTTAAAAGTTCGTTGCACGGGTTGTTGGCAATATAAAAACTGCGCAAGGGTAATCGGTTTAGCCATACAGCTTTGCCGATACGGGGTTGTTTAAGTTACCAGCAAACTGCAAACTACCCGCCGGATCGGTTAAATCAACCATTTGCTCATTATTACCTAACTGTAAGCGGTTTAAACAAGAGTGAGCAAACTCATCACTAAAAAATTCATACTCTTTAAATCGCTCATTTAAAGCAGGGTTAGCATGTTGATACGCTTTAACACTTTGCGTAACACACTGCCAAAAGTCATGCTCTGTAATACGCTCTTCTCGCACTAAAATTGCCACTAAGTATCTAAAGAAGCAGTCAAATACATCGGTAAATATACTTAATAACTCAAGTTCTTTAGGCATAGAAACATGAATACGTTCAACCCCTGCAGGCAATACTTCAGTGCTATTAAGTAAAGCAACCTCTTCACCTATGTCTTTCATATATGCGCCCACTGGCACCGAATTTTTAAGCTTTAAAATGAGGTTTTCGCCGTGGGGCATAAACACTAATTTATGCGCGTAAAAGCAATGTACTAGCGGAATTAAATAGGCATTAAAGTAGGCACGTAACCACTGCTGCGAGCTCAAACCACTTTGTGCTATCCATTCGCCCACTAAACTTTGGCCATTGTTATCTAAGTGTAATAACGCAGCCATAGTGGTCAGTTGTTCATCACTATTTAAATTATGGTTTGGGTTTTCTCGCCATAAACAGGCAAACATTTTACGATAGGGTGTATCTCCAAGCGCGCTTTGCTCAAACGTATGATGGGCATAGCCTAAAGTGGCGTATTCTCTAAGCGCTGTAAAATTAGCGCCTGCGAGTTGTTGATCTTGGCTAACCTTAGCAAATACCCAATCGTTAATGGCAGGAGTCACCGCCATGTAAGCACGCGATAGGCCACGCATAAATCCCATATTTAAAATAGACAACGCCACTTTTAAATACGGCTTATTCGGGTGCGAGCAGTTATATAATGTCCGAATTGATTGTTGCGCTTGATATAAATCGTCACCTTCACCTAAATACACTAATCGCTGATTTGCCAACTCATTTGCAAATACCACACTCAATTTGTGTTGGTACTGCCAAGGGTGAGCAGGAATAAGTAAGTAATCATCGGGGTTTAGGTTTTGAGCTTTTAGCGCTTTGTTAAAAGCATCTCGGGTGGTTAAATCTAGCTCATCACTTATATGGCTTGGGTAATCGGCAAAGTATTCACTATGGGCAAAGTCGCATACCGCTTTATGCGCTGCTAACCACAGTACTTTAAACGGTTTGCCTACTTCTGGCGCATAACGTAAAAAGTCAGCTTTACTAAAACCAATGCGGCCATTATTAGCAACAAAGGCAGGATGCCCTTCGCTCATTGCGGCTTCTATTTTTTGCAGCCCTAAATTAGCTAACTGCGCCGCTGTTAACGTGTTATTTTCACGTTTAAAGCACGCACTGGCTAAAGTAGCATTTAGCTCTTCAAGGTAGGTGGCAAGGCGCTTACCCGTTAAACCTAGCGCAGGCCCTTGCATACTAAAAAAGTGCAACACATCTAGCGGCTGCAGCTCTTCGTTAAGGTTGTAAAAGCATAGGCTTGGCTCGTCTATATCTATATGATTCAGTGCCATAGCACGGCCATTAAAAATAAAATAACCGCCTTCAACGTTTACTTTAAAGCCTTGCTTTGTTGTCTCTGCAGCCAATAAACGCTCGTGCACGAGCTCAGTCAGTGCTTTAGCTTGTAAATGTCGGTTTGCCCATTGCCAATGTGGCCGTATCACGTAGTCAGTTTGCAAAGGCGCTAACGAATCAGTAAATAACTGGCTGTGCCTATCAAAGGCTGCTTTGTCACAAAAGCCTAAATAAGCGGCTTTTTCGCCTAGTTGAATTTGCTGGGTGTGCACAAATCCCAAACGCTTATTTAACGTATGAATTTTACTATTAGCAATGTCGGGCTCAACCACAACACGGGCGGCACTGTTTTGAGCAAAAATACTTTGCAGCACGCACTGCATCATTTCAAAACTAAAATGGCGCTTAGGTGCCGTGTTAGGCGCTAATAAAATATGCATACCCACATCATTCGGTTCAACCTCGTACGCCGCTTTCATTAAGCTTTCGTGCTCAGGGCTATAAAGCTCAACTAAAGCCAATAGGTTATTATTTTGCTCGATCACATATGCCTGATGATGAGGCGTAACAAAAATATCTTGATACGCTTTAGTTATTTGTTGCTCGGTTTGCTGCTGCATCCCCCAAAAGTGCGCATACGGTTGCTTAAGCCAATCGCAAACAGTTGGCATATCTGTTTGTTGTAATAACCGCATCGTCACTTTACCGGTATGCTGTAGGGTGGTTACAAAAGATGAAAAATACATAAAAACTCCAATAAATCTTAAAAACTAAGACGCTGAACGCGCAGTTCGAGCAACAGCCTTAACCCGCCAAAGCAAAATAAAGGCAAGGCTTGCAAAGCCAATGGCAGCAAAGTAAAACACAACCGTTGTTGAAAGATGCTCTACGCTCATACCCACTAGTAACGACGCTAAAATAACCCCGATGTTTTGAGCAATGTGCACTTTGGCAAAGTCGCTGCCGTAATGTGCAGGCTCACTTTTAGCAAATAGCATTACCTCTAGTAGTACCATCACTTGAAATAGCGCAAAACCATATAAAACACGTGATAAAATCACTAACCCCACCGACTCCTGCGCTTGTAAATAAAGCCCAAGCGCCCCCAAAATAAGTGCACATAACAAAGTGCTCGTGCGGCTTAATGTTGGCAGTGGTAAATGCTGCCTGAAATGGTTAAAAACTAGCATAACAAGCGCTGCAAAAGCAGGAATGGCGTATACAACAGCGCTTTGTAAGGTGCTGCTTTGCTCGTTTAATGCTTGCCAATGAGTAGTAAAGAAGGGGCGAATTAAAAACGCGCTAAAATAAACCACCACACTTAAAAAGCAAAATTGCCAAATAAAATAGGGAATACGTTCTCGCGGTTTTTCAGTCGTTATTGCTTGCTGATAAATACCTGTTTTTAATGAATACATTAAGTAGGCGCATAATAAAACCTGAACTAGGTCACCGGCACTACTGAGTAATAACGCATAGCGTGGCTCTGCTAAACTAAAGAAATAACCACCAATTAAAGCACCACCAATCGCACCAAAATGCATCAATACAGAAAACAAACCAATAATAGATAAATGCTTAGTTTGCTGCTCTAATCGCAGTGCAAATGGGTATATAAGAAGGTAGCTTGCCTTTAGCACCAACATTAGTTGGTAGTAAATCCAAAACTCCCATACATTGGTCGCAAAGTAGCAAAGCAGGCCAAAACCAGCGGCTACTACTTGGGTTACTAACCATAAAGCCAATTCATTGTATTTTTTAGCGACCTTAGCCCATAGCGGTAAAGCCAGCATTACAGTAATACAACAGTTAGCCACAAAGAGGCCGATTAGAGTGGCGTTACTAATAGCAAATTCACTAGCAAAAAATTGCGGATAAAACGGTAGCAACAAGGTATCGCATACCACCGAAATAACCGTCAGCAAAATTAGCGCTAAACGAAGACTCATGCGGCGCTACTCTGCTGTTGTGTTGATAGGGTGACATCGCTTAAATCAAAGTTTTGAAAAGCAATTTTTTGCTCAACCTGATAAGGCGAATAACCTAAAATTTCACGTAAAATAATACTATTACGGTAGCAAGCCATACCTAAATCTGGAGTTACAAAACCATGAGTATGCTGCTCGGCATTTTGTACAAAAATACGTTTTTGTTCGCTATCTACCGCATATTCACGACTCACTAAATAACGACCTTGCTCATCTTGGGGTAATTGGTGGGCAATATTATTTAAAAAAGCAGGGCGCTGATATTTAAAGCCCGTGGCGCAAATTAAAAAGTCGGTTTCTATTGAAAAGGGCTGCTCAAGCTCCTGATGATAAAACTCAGTCAGTAAACGCTTACCTACTTTTTGAGTACCTGTTAGCCTGCTGTTAGTTTTAAATGTAGTAGAAATTGGCCCATCAAGGCTTTGCGCGTAGAGGGTGTCGAAAATGTCGTTAATTAAATCGCCGTTAATGCCCTTAAATAGATTTTTTTGGTTTTGATTGAGCCAATCTCGCTGCTCAGTTTTTAAATTATAAAAGTAATCTACATACTCAGGAGAGGTCATTTCAAGGGTGAGCTTAGTATACTCAAGCGGGAAATAGCGCGGTGAGCGTGCTATCCAATCTAACTGCAAACCTTGCGGTACTGCTTGCTGCAATAAGGTGTGGTAAATTTCTGCTGCACTTTGCCCAGCCCCTACCACGGTAACTCGTTTAGCCGCTTTTAATTCATCAAGCCGATGACAAAAATCGCTACTGTGCATTACGTTATTTGAGTTACTTTGCACAGCGCAATCAGGAATATACGGTGCAGGCCCTGTGCCCAAAACAATACGGCGAGTCACATAATGTTGCATACCATTAGGGGTGTTACAGCTAACGGTATAACACTCACTTTGCGGGCAAAATTCAACTTGAGTGACTGTTTGTTCAAAGTTAACATTTGAAAGCTGCGAGCAAACCCATTGGCAATATAAGTTGTATTCACGGCGCAATAAAAAAAAGCTTTCGCGAATATAAAACGGGTATAAGCGATTATTCAATTTGGCATAATTTAAAAAGCTATATTGGCTGGTTGGATCTGCCATGGTTACTAAATCCGACATAAACGGAGTTTGTAATGTAACGCCTTCCAGCATCATTCCAGGGTGCCAATCAAACTCACTGCGCTGCTCCAAAAACAGGCTTTTTACATCTTCGAGCGGTTCACTTAAACACGCTAAAGATAAGTTAAATGGGCCAAGGCCAATAGCTATAAAATCGTAAGGTTGATTATCCATTATGCAATTTCCCTATAAGTTTGCCATGCAATGTGGCTAATTTGCTCAATAACAGCGCGTACATCAGATAATTGGCACTGCGCATTAAGCAATGTAAATTTAAGATAATGACGACCATTTATTTTTGTACGGGCAATCATGGCTTCACCGGTTTTTAAAAACGTTTGTCGTACATGCAGGTTTAAAGAGTCGAGTAAATCAAGGTCATGTTTTAAATCATCAGGGGCAAATCTAAATACCAAGGCACTAAGCTCGGGGTAGTTAACTACTTCAAAGTCGGGGTGGTCGTTAAGTACAATATGCGTTTGGCGCGCAAGACCAATAACTTTATCGAACGCACGGCCAAGCGGTGCTTCTCCAGTGGTGCGCAGTGTTAGCCATAACTTTAAGGCATCAAAACGGCGAGTGGTTTGCAGGCTTTTATCAACCAAATTAGGCGTGCCATTTCCCGCCTCAGCTAATGGGTTTAAATAATCGGCATACAAAGTAATGTGGCTAAAATGACGTTTGTCGCTTAATAAAAAGGCACTACAACTAACCGGTTGCATAAATGATTTGTGATAATCAATCGTTATTGAATCAACCAACTCAATGCCATTAAGCGCATTGCGGTGGTGCTCGCTTACCAACAAACCGCCACCATAAGCGCCATCTACGTGGCACCATAGCTGCTCTTCTTTAGCCAGCATGGCAATATTATGGATTGGATCGATTGAGCCAAAATCGGTTGTGCCTGCGGTAATAACCACTGCAATGGGTAAATCACCTTGCGCTTTGCTTGTTGCTATGGCGGTTTTAAGTGCCTGCATATCCATTTGCATCTCGCTGTTTGTAGCCACCGGCACCACAGAGTTGTAACCTAAGCCCAGTAACGCCGCTGCTTTTTGAATACTAAAATGGGCCACCTCAGAGCAGTAAATTTTAAAGCGCGAGGCAACAGCTGGTAAGCCCTGAAGTTTTACCTGATGTTCTGGCGCATAGCGGCTAACAGCCACTTCACGAGCAACTAACATTGCCATTAAGTTTGATTGTGTGCCGCCACTAGTAAATACTCCATCGGCAGTGCTTGGCAATGCTGCTTTTTGACATGTCCAATCAATCAGCTTTTGCTCAATTAACGTCGCGCCTGCACTTTGATCCCACGTATCTACCGAGGTATTAATAGCGGCAATAATGTGTTCGGCGACCACAGCAGGATAGGTTACAGGGCAGTTTAAATGAGCCATGTAGCGAGGATGATGAAAATACACAGCATGATCTAAATACACGCCTTTTAGCTCTTCAAGCACCGCCGGAAAGTCAGCCAATGGCTGTGATAAATCAACATCGTTTACGACTTCTGCTAACGCATTTACCGACACACCTGAAAATGGCTTTTGGGCTTTAGCCATCGCTTGCTGAACTGCCGACAACCCTTGCAATGACGCTATCTGATAATTAATGAACTGCTCTAAATTGAATTGTGGGGGCAAGCCGCTTTGTTCAAATACAGCCTGTTTTTCAATGGTATTAATATTTAACACTTGAGATTGAGACACATCAACATTCCTTGAGTACACTTTTTAGGTGCAAGGATCTTAATGATAATGATTTCCATTTACAATAATGAAAAAAGATTAGATAGCAACTTTTTTTAAATTAGAGCTAATAAGCTTGTCGTATATTTTTAACTAAAATCGATAAACTTCACTATTAAACGACAAGCATTACATGCAAAAAATAAACTTAAAAAAGAGAAAGTTAAGTAAATTATTTTAGCGATAGCAAAGCTATGTTTAGCCATTACTACCTATTTAAATGTGAGCAAAAAACACGCAACTGAGCTTAATAATCATTATTTATGAAATATTTAATACAATATTTAAAGTATTGGCGGTTTTTCTGTTACGTTGGTGTTTGTATTAACGCTAAAGGACGTCATGATGGAAGTAAAGCAACTAGCAAGTCAGACCTTAATCGGCTTAAAAGTAAGAACCTGCAACGCCAATGAAATGAATGCTGGCACTGCAAATATAGCTGAACTTTGGCAAAAATTTGGTGAAAAGTTTGCCAACAGCCTTACAGAAAACACCAAAGTGTATGGTGTGTATACTAATTACGAAAGCGATCTCACTGGGGACTTTGACGTAATTGCCTGCTGCGATAATTTATCAATTAAACTCCCTGAAGCTAAAAAAGTAACCACCCAAGCGGGGCGTTATTTGGTATTTAAAGGTGAAGGTGAAATGCCCGATGCAGTAATCGATTTATGGGGCGAAATTTGGCAATACTTTAGCTCAGACGATTGCCGTTATTCCCGCACCTACACTAGCGACTTTGAGTACTATAAAAGCAGTAACGAGATAGAAATTGCTATTGCAATTGAAGACTAAAAAACGGCTAGGTTTGTAAGCGCAAACCTAGCCCTCCAATCCCTATAATTTAATACCTGCCAACTAAATCATTCGTTATTACTTGCCAGCTTGGTTTTTAAATCATGTAAATCGCACGCCGTTGTTGTAGGCGTTATTTCCCAAGGATCAAAAATAGCCTCACTTGAGCGCTGTATCCACGCAGCACGCATACCATGCGATAACGCCCCAATAACATCAAACAGGTTACTCGATATCAACCACGTATTAGCACCGGTTGAATGTGCCTGACGTAAAAAATGACTATAAACACCTGGGTTGGGTTTAAAAGTTTTAATGTCATCGGCGCTCACTACGCCTTCAAAAAGCTCACTTATGCCTGCGGCTTCGAGCAAGGTATTTACCGCACTGGCCGCACCATTAGAAAACGCAAATAACCGATAGTTTTGTGCTTTTAAGCTCTCAAGCCCTGCTTTAACATCATCAAATGCGGGTAGGGTTTTATATCGGGCTAACAACTGTGCTTTTTGCTCATCGCTTAAAGTTACCTTGTGCAGTAAACACGCATAATCAAGCGCCTGCTCAGTACACACCGAAAACGGCACGTAGTTCTGCATTAAGCCACGCCTAAACGAATATTCGAGTTGTTTTTCACGCCAAGTAGTTGAAAATGCGCGCGCGTTATCACCAACCATATTTTCAAGTAACGACACCACCCCATGAGTGTTTATAAGCGTACCGTATACATCAAACGCCAGTGTAGTTGCCATTAATGACTCCTGTTTAAATCGTTACTAAAACGCAATTTTACTTCTCAATATTAATCACCTTATCAGTTAATAAAGTACAGTAGAAGCATCATGGCTTGAAGCCGTTACTGTAAACCCCCGTTACGGTTTGGGTAAAAATACCGCATGGAAAATAGGGTGTTTAAAGTGAAGGTTTTACCAGCTTGAGGTTAAATATTAATAATTTACAGTACATGTTTGGGCATTGCTTTGTTGGCAGTAATGAAAGTCTAAAAAATAAAACGCTTTTGCAGGCTTTTTATTATGCTTAATTACGTCATACATTAACTGCGCACTGAGTCGCCCCATTTCATATGGATTTTGACCAGCGTTTGATGAAGATAACCCTTTGCTAAGTGCGTCTAATTGTATTTTTTCGGTATCTGCTGAAACAATAACAAGTTCTTTTGAATCAAGTTTATGTTTGTAGGGTGTCATCAAGTTTATATACTCAGTATTAAATTGCGCAAAGCCGGCAACAGCAACAAATGCAGGAGGCTTGTCCATCTTAGTAAGGCTTTTTACTTGCTCTAACGAGGCACCCCTTTTTCCTAAACTATAAAGAGGGCAGCGGTTATACTCGCTCCAGCCATTTTCACCCGACAAGCGCTGACTACTTTGCCCAGAAAGCGCAAACCTAACACCTGCGATTCTTTTATTTAAGTTTGGTGCCGTAGGATGGCCAGATTGAATACAAACACGCTTATTTTCTTCACTTACTAAATTCTTTAATTGATTGCCTAACGCAACACCAAAGTCAAAATTATCAGTACCAACGTAAGCGAGCCTGTACTGGTGATCTTTTGCTAATAAGTCTGAGTCAAAAGTAATAACAGGAATGTTTTTTTCAAATAAATCTTTAAGGGCTCTCTCTACCAAATAATCAGAATCTGATATTGAAACTAATAAACCATCAATCCCACTTTTCATCATGTCATTAATAATTAAAGCTTGGGTTCGAATATCTTGATAATCATCAGGCCCATCATATTTACAGGTAACGTCAGGCTGCGACTTTGCAAACTCGGTACAACCTTTGTACGCCTGAATGTAAAAGCTATCGTTTTTAGTTTTTCCTACTATGCCAATGACAAATTGAGCATTTGCAAAAAATGGCAAACACAGCAGCACAAAAAATAATGAAAACGATATTTTAGGTTTGTAAATAGAGCAAGAGCTGTAAATAAACTTAGGTTTAATAAAAAACAACGACCAGTATCCTTAATTAAAACGGCATTAATTACAAATTGATATATCAGAATAGCACTTCAAAACAATATAGCTACCCCGTTGAATATAAAGTAAAAAATAAGACTTAACTGCAGTGCTTTTATACTAGGCGATGGTAATAGTAATTTTTTGCTAAACAAACAGCTTTGCATTCACTAGAGTGCTGTAAACCCCCGTTACGGTTTGGTTAAAAATACCGCATGGTGTGGTGGCTTTTGATCAAGTAATTAATCAGCAGCGCTTTTAAATCAGAAACATTCGCGTTTTTTTAGGAAGGGTAAAAGGGCTGTTGAGTTTGTAAGTGCTAGTTAGAAATCAAACTAAGTAATAGCTAAAAGTAGGGGTTATTTGTTTACCTTATTGTTTTAGACTGTTACTGATAAGCAAAATATTGATAATGGGTCAGCCAAAGTATTTTATGTCTGAAGTTAAGATTTTCCCCCTTGTCCTTTGTATCGGAGGGATAACCTCAGATATTTCGACAAATAAAATAGTGCGAACGAGTTAGCAGCCTTGCTTGCTGCATCAAATCAAAGAGTTAACCTGCTTAACTGCTCAGGTTAATAGCGGCTGTGTGAGCGAAAAATATCCTTGCTTAACGGTTAAACATTAGGTTTAATGAATAAATAATAAACGCTGAGCAACGCAGGGAAAGCTTAAATTATAATAGGTAAGCTTATTAAACTAGCTAATTTAGCTAGAGCCTCTAAAAAGCAAATTCCACAGCAACGCTGACACATCGAGCAGGTGGTGCCTCAGTGCAACGACCGATCGTACAGCACAATCTGTATGTCGCATAAATAATTAATGTTGCGCGATCAAGAATCGATAACGAAATTAAATCAAAGAGGGAAACGTACTAATGGAATTTGGCCAATTTTACAAGCAATTAGGGCTTCATGAATATCCATTTTCAACTTATACATCCGAAAATGAAGTCGATAAGCTAGATGACTTGTTTGTGATGCCACCATGTTACGATCCGCTTTTAGAGAGCTATAAACGAAAGTCAACTCTTGTGCTAAGTGGTGAGCGAGGGA
>NZ_BADW01000007.1:0-3176 GCF_000241165.1 Pseudoalteromonas sp. BSi20439 | reverse complement strand
GGCGCATAATGAATTGCAAGGATGTATCATGGACTCAACAATAATAGCTGGAATACTAGGCGTTGCAGGTGCACTTTTAGGTACTTTGCTAGGCTATAAATTAAACAACTCAAATGCAAAACTAAAGGCATATATAGATAATCGTCTAGTTATCTACTATTTACGAAATACATTTTGCGCTTACATCCCAGTTACTGTGATTAATGAGGGATCTAAGTCAGGAACAATCTCTGATTTCAAAGTTAAACTTCACAGTAATAATCAAAATTGGGAACTGTTATGGGTGTGTTATTCAGAAGATCACACATTAAAAGGTAAAAGCTGGGAAGATACGAGACGAGCGTCACCGTTGCTTGTTCACGGGAATTCAGGTCTTCAATGTCCCCTAAAGTTTTCTGAGATATTACACGATTCATCACAAACTTTATCCAATGTTTTGATAGCCGCAGGTAAATCCTCATTGAGCTTCGAATATTACGATCGCGATTCAAAAAGGATAGAAACTCAAACGTATAGTTTTGAATTACCGACGAGCTTCTGCGAGTTGTTACATAAAAGGCGAAAAGACTCCGAATGTTTAGAGACTATGATAATCTCTCTTAAAAGGGACGCTGAGAGCGCCTAACAAACACATAATGCTCATTCGCTTTGCTCATTGGGACGCATATTCGCTGGCTGGCGCTTCGCGCAAGTTTAGCCAGCAAACCTGCGCCCCATATGTGAAGCGTTACCACTGTCTGCTCATGGCACTCAGCCGATAGTCGGTATAGAGTGGTTTAACTTACAGTGTAAAGCAGTTATTTATATCGCTAACGTGGTAAGTTGAGTTGTTTCTGATTAATTCATCATTTTTGTCGGATGGCGTAGCTCCGCCACTTATCCGACCTACGTCAAAATGTAGGTTGGTTAAGCCGAAGGCGCCACCCAACAGGCTTTCAAATTCACTTTTTATCCGCAAATGGCACAAAGCTGGCATTGCTACAAATATACTACATAGATTTCATATAGAAACAAAGAAAAGACATAACTCATTGATTTTATTGGTAGCCCCTGCAAATGTCGAATTACAATCATAAGACATTGATTTTAGATGGCTTGCAAAATATAAAATGAGCAAAGTGTAACTACCAGTGTAACTAAACCTTTTTCTCTACCAGAAACAGCACATCTAAAATAAAATTAGCCCTAAACAAGTTGAGTTGAATATAGATATAAATAAAGCTATCGTTGGGATTAATAATATTTTAGTTTTATTATCGAATAGAAAATTTGGAAGTATTTAAAAAGGAAGTTTAAATGTCAGAAGATTTCATAAAAATAACTGGAAGCCTAATTATATCTAACATAATTATTTTTACAGCTTATTCAATGACTCATACCAGCTCAAATGATTTTGTACTTATACTTGGATTTATTTTAGGCCAAATGATCTCAGTGGTATTTGTCTCAGCGCTTGTAACTCTGGTTCCATTAATTTTAAAAAAAGACTGTAAGGCTGGAGTGTTCTCGGTAACGTGTATAATAATTTCATTTATGTCCGCATTAGGTCAGATATACTCAAATCACTATGACGATAGAAGTAGTATTACACTAAAGACTCCAGATGCTGAAATCATTAGCCCTTTAATGGCTAAAGTAGAAGGGAAAGCTAAAATAGACGGAAATACATTTAAAGGCTCGATCTACAATGGCTCAGATAAGTACTTGATAAAAGAAATTATAATTACTATCAACCATAAAAATGGAACCAGCCGAGACTATAAAATCAATCACTTCCCACCAATAGCACAAAAGCTAGCATCATCTAAGAACTATTTCGCAGATGAACCCTTACCTACATTAAGTGGTATAAAATATAGTATTCCACCTTTAGACTCCGGCTCTTTTTCAATAACAACCTTTGATACAACCTCGAAAAACTATGATTCATGGTACATAGAGTCTGTAAAAGTAGAGGTGAAATAATCAACGCATTATTAATTTTTTTAAACACAACTAAGTATATTGAAGCTAAGTAGCAACACTAAAAAGTAAACATTATTTAACGTTGGGAGCATAACAAATTTATAACGTGTTCAGCCGTTTAGTGTAGCCAATCAAAAACCTGTAAAAATAGCCAGTATTGACGGTTAAATCATCTACGCCGATAATAATATTCTGTGATGGTGAACCACTTAACGGCAATTGAGGCCGGACGAGTCGTACCAAAGCAGATATATGAGGGGTGCTATATTCGTAGTCCCTCATTCGCGATAAAAATAAACCTCCTCTGTGATGGTGAACCACTTTTTGGCAATTAGAGCCTTACAAGTCGTACCAAAACAGGTTTGTGAGGGGTTGCGGTCTGCGTAACCTCTCACCTTCCATAACCAAGAGTACAACTCGTAAATTCAAGCCCTCATTTGTTCCGCTTTAAATCACTATCAAAGAAAAAACAACGACTTAAAAATTCAATTGTTCCGCTATTTGTTCCGCACTGTTCCGCTAATTCGGCAAAAAAAAGCTATAACCCCCTTAGAACCAAACCACTTTAAAACTCATTAGCTCTAGCCTTTATCCTACTAGTACCATAATTTTTAGCTTGAGCATCCTTGTAGCCCTTCCCACGCGCTTTAGCTAAATAAGATATACGGTAAATAGCCTCTTGCTGTGACTCCAAACAATCACGCCTCATAGTGTAATAACAATTTTTTGGCACATAAGCCGAACCATTTAGATCACCCCATATCTGAATTACCTTTTTGGTTATGCTGTTTGGATAGTTAACTTTTGACGCATCAAGCATAAGCGCATAGTGGTAATGTTGACGTTTTGCCCTCTCAAGCTCTCTACACCACACGAAACCAATACGACTAACCCCATACTGAGTCTTAACCCATTTAAACAGCCTACGGTTGAATACAGTGATTATTTTATTATCTGGCGTGTACGACTCCATACGCAAATCAAAACGAATTAACATCACACGGCTATGGTTGTTCAACATGGCCTCAATTTGGCCTAACATAGCTCGCATAGGTTTAACCATTAGACCACTTTTTCCAGCATTCACCCACCAGCCTTTATCACCGTGGACAAAAATGTGTTCATACCCTTTATCATTGTTATTTATGGTTAGTTGGTTAGTCATTCATGAGCCGTAGATATTATTAAATACCCAGTGATTTGTTAGTAGC
>NZ_BADW01000008.1:0-571 GCF_000241165.1 Pseudoalteromonas sp. BSi20439 | reverse complement strand
TGAATCCGCAGCTTCGGTGCATAGTTTAGCCCCGTTACATCTTCCGCGCAGACCGACTCGACCAGTGAGCTATTACGCTTTCTTTAAAGGATGGCTGCTTCTAAGCCAACCTCCTGGCTGTCTGGGCCTTTCCACATCGTTTCCCACTTAACTATGACTTTGGGACCTTAGCTGGCGGTCTGGGTTGTTTCCCTCTTCACGACGGACGTTAGCACCCGCCGTGTGTCTCCCGGATATTACTTTACGGTATTCGGAGTTTGCAAAGGGTTGGTAAGTCGGGATGACCCCCTAGCCTTAACAGTGCTCTACCCCCGTAAGTATTCGTCCGAGGCTCTACCTAAATAGATTTCGGGGAGAACCAGCTATCTCCCGGTTTGATTAGCCTTTCACTCCTAACCACAGGTCATCCCCTAACTTTTCAACGTTAGTGGGTTCGGTCCTCCAGTTGATGTTACTCAACCTTCAACCTGCCCATGGCTAGATCACCGGGTTTCGGGTCTATACCTTGCAACTATTCGCCCAGTTAAGACTCGGTTTCCCTACGGCTACCCTAATCGGTTAACCTCGCTAC
>NZ_BADW01000009.1:0-9860 GCF_000241165.1 Pseudoalteromonas sp. BSi20439 | reverse complement strand
ATTAAATTTAATAATTAGCTTTTAGCTAAATTTAGAAAAACTTTAAAGCTGGTAGTTTGATTATTTGAACTGACCTCTATATTTCCACCGTTTGCTTGCGCTAGAGCTTTAACTATTGCAAGCCCTAAACCAGCTCCATCGCTGTGTCGTTGGCGCGATTTATCGGGTCGATAAAAGCGGTCAAATAAATAAGGTAAATGCTCAGAAGGTATTCTCTCCCCAGTATTAATCACTGAAATACATATTTTTTCAGCGGTAAATATTTCACTATTTACTGTGATTGATGAGCCTTTTGGGGCATACCTTATTGCATTGGATAGGAGGTTTGATAATAATTGGCGAAAGTGTAATTTGTCACAATAAAAACAAAGGTTTTGACCTTTTTTCTTAAATGTAATCAATGAGTCTTCAGCCAAAGCATCAAAGTACTCAAATAATGCTTCAATTTCATCATGGCTTTTTAGAGTATTTTGAACGGGTTTAACCAGTCCATTCTGAGTTTTTGCAAGCCAAAGCATATCACTAACCATCTTAGTTAGTCGTTCCAGCTCTTCTAGATTAGAAAACAATAATTCTTGATACTCTAACAACTGTCTTTTTTTAGATAAACCAACCTGTGTTTGAGTGATTATATTTGTTAGTGGAGTACGTAACTCATGCGCAATATCACTAGAGAAATTTGATAAACGAATAAATTCACCTTGGAGCCTGTCGAGCATCGAGTTAAACGACTGCACCATATTAACAAGCTCAATAGGCACTTTATTTTCATCAAGCCTTACATCCATCTTATTAGTTTGGATGTCATGCATTTTCTGACTCAAACCTCGTAAAGGGTTTAATCCTTGATGTATAGCAAACCAAGCCACCAATAAAATGAGTACCGCAGAGCCAAACATAATAGCCCAAAGGCTTTGTTGAAATTGATTGAGAAAGTGTAAATGAAAGCTCATGTCTATCGCTGTAGTAATTTCGTATTGCTGTTGCCCAGTACTTAAATTACTCACCAGAGCTCGGTAGGTGTGGGTATCATTTTGCCATGAGGTAATGTTGTTACGGTTAAAGCCAGCTGAAGCCTTAGCACTCATTACAAAATCACTAAAATCTCGTTCAGAACTTTGAAAAATGAGCTCTCCTTTTGCGGTATTTACCTGATAGTAAACACCGTGATGACCCGCTACAGCGTTAGATAATTCATTTTTAAGTTTCAGGTTTGATTTATACTGTTGTCTTAAAACTAATTCAATAGATTGATTAATAACATGCAGTTCACTACTATCTTGCTTGAAAAAATGATGTTTTATCGAACTATTTATTAAGGTGGCAACTAAAGTTAAGCACGCAATAACGGTTACAGCCACAAACAACACAACACGCATCGTAAGTGATAAAGGCCGTGACTTAATAGCCATCAGTTTCAACCTCTAATTTATAGCCCATACCACGAACCGTATGAATTAATTTAATAGTAAAGTCATCATCAACTTTTGCTCTTAGCCTACGAATGGCAACATCAATCACATTGGTGTCGCTATCAAAATTCATATCCCATACTTGAGAAGCAATTAACGAACGTGGCAGTACTTCACCTTCGCGCCGTAACAATAGTTCAAGTAAGCTAAACTCTTTATTACTCAATAAAATACGCTTGCCTGCACGTTGTATTTTTCGCTTTGGAATATCCATTTCTAAATCAGCAACGATCAGTATATCGTCAACTGTTTGTACTGCACCACGGCGAATAAGAGTGCGTACTCTTGCTAAAACTTCAGCAAAAGCAAAAGGCTTTATTAAATAGTCATCAGCACCAAGTTCGAGCCCCTTTACTCTATCGTCTATGCTATCGCGAGCAGATAAAAATAGTACTGGGGTTTTGTTATCTGCTTCACGTAGCGACTGTAAAATTTTCCAACCGGATACGTCAGGTAACATGACATCAAGTATTATTACATCAAATAAGTCGGTCATTGCTAGGTGATGACCGTCAAGACCATTGCGCGCCAAAGAAACCTGAAAACCAGCTTCACTTAGTCCCTGTTTTAAATAATCTCCCGTTTTTGCTTCATCTTCAACAACTAATAAGCGCATACAATTCCTTCATTAAAGTCCTAACAACTACCTCTGCAAATATTATGCAGTATCTGTCACTACAGCAACATGACACCAAGATTACAACTTTGTAATGTTCGCGTCATGTTGAAGACAGGTCTATTTTCTATACTTAATACATATTCTGGTATGAAGGAGTAAGGAAATGGGGTTTAAAAAGTCATCACAACAGGTTAGCACACCACGAAGACGATTTGTTCAAGGCTTAATTGCAGGAGGTGTACTTGCTGCTTTTCCGAGTGTATTACATGCTGCATCATCTTTAGTAGCAGGAACAATAACAGGCACTGTGCCCGAACTTAGCGGCAAAGTAATTGATCTGGTTATAGATGAATCGCCGGTTAACTTTACTGGCGTAGTACGTATGGCGACAACTATCAATGGCTCTATACCCGCCCCTACCTTGCGCCTCAAAGAAGGCGATGACGTTACTATTAGAGTAACAAATAAGTTATCAGTACCGAGTTCAATTCATTGGCATGGCATTATTTTACCGTATCAAATGGATGGCGTACCTGGTATCAGTTTTAAAGGGATTATGCCTGGCGAAACCTTTGTTTATAAATTTAAATTACAACAAAGCGGTACATATTGGTATCACTCACATAGTGGCTTTCAAGAAATGACTGGCATGTACGGTGCATTAATTATTGAACCGCGAGAAAAAGATATTATTAGTGCAGATAACGAGCATGTTATTCAATTATCTGATTGGACTGATGATGACCCAATGGATTTGTTCCGCAAGTTAAAAGTACAGAGCGATGTATTTAACTTTAATCAACCTACTGTTCCAGAGTTTTTTGATGACATTTCAAATAGCAGCGTTTCAAATGCGCTACAACGCCGGGAAATGTGGAATAAAATGAGAATGAACCCTACAGATCTTGCTGACTTATCAGCATCTGCAATGACTTTTTTAATGAATGGTAGTACGCCAATGTCAAATTGGCGAGGAATGTTTAAAGCTGGCGAAAAGGTTAGGCTTAGATTTATTAACGGTTCTAGCAATACGTTTTTTGATGTAAGAATACCTGAGCTGAAGTTAACAGTTGTACAAGCTGATGGACAAAATGTTGAACCTGTGACAGTAGATGAATTTAGATTCGGCCCTGGTGAGACCTACGACGTAATTGTTGAGCCTAAAAATGATGCCTATACGATTTTTGCTCAAAGTATGGATCGCTCTGGTTACGCAAAAGGAACTTTATCAAGCTCGCCTAATATTGATGCGCCAGTACCTGCACTTGACCCTGTTGAATGGTTAACGATGACCGATATGATGGGCAATATGACCCACGGCGGTGAGCATTCTGCAATGGCAGGTATGGCTGGCATGTCAGGTATGAACTCTAAAGAAATGGATCATAGCGCTATGGATCACGGTCCAATGGCGATGGATCATAGCAAACATGGTATGTCTGAAAACCCATTAGCGGTTGCCAGCTCTAAAGTGCGTCATGCAAAAACGGAGTATGGAGCTTCAGTTGATATGCGCGTTGATATGCCGAGAACAAATCTTGATGATCCTGGTATTGGTTTACGTAAAAATGGTCGTCGTGTTTTAACACTTGCAGATTTACACTCACTTGAAGGGATCACTAACCAGCAAGAGCCAGAAGCTGAAATTGAGCTGCATTTAACCGGAAATATGGAACGTTATAGCTGGTCATTTGATGGCTTAGAATTTGGTAAAAGCACGCCAGTGCATATGAAGCATAACCAACGTTTAAGAGTTATTTTACAAAACGATACCATGATGACGCACCCTATGCATTTGCATGGTATGTGGAGTGATTTAGAAAACGAGCAAGGTGATGTGCAAGTGCGACGTCATACGATACCTGTTCAACCCGCACAAAGAATCAGCTTTTTAACCACCCCTCACGATGTAGGTCGCTGGGCTTGGCATTGCCATTTATTATTCCATATGGATGCCGGTATGTTTAGAGAGGTAGTCGTATCATGAAACAATTAAAACTATCTAAATCATTAGGTTTATTAATGTTAACAGGGGCTTCATTAATTAGTTTCCCTTTATTAGCGCAAAGTGAAATGGCACAAATGAATAGCGCTAAGATGCAACCACAAGGAGGAAGTGCACCTAAAGATGCAAGAGACCCCCATGCTTACTCTGCGGGAACAACTTTAACAGAAGGCCCATATGCGCTTGAGGGCAATGAGCGATTAACACTCGCTGATGAGCATCCATTTTACGCATTACTAGGCGATCGTCTTGAATATAACGAGCAAGCAAACGCAGGTGTATTTGACTTACAAGCATGGTACGGCACTACCTTTGATCGATTGGTAATTAAAACCGAGGGTGATTTCAGCGAAGGAAGTATTGAAGAAAACCAAACCGATATTTTATGGGGTCACGCCGTATCAGCATATTGGGATACTCAAGCAGGTGTTCGTCTTGATTACAATAAAGAAGGTGAAAATCGGCAATGGTTAGCTTTTGGCTTACAAGGTTTAGCCCCTTATTGGTTTGAACTTGATATGACAGCATACGTAGGTGAGCGAGGCAATACCGCATTTACGTTAGAGGCAGAGTACGAACTATTACTCACGCAAAAGCTAATTATACAACCGCGAGCCGAAATTACACTTTATGGCAAAAACGATAAACAAAACGAACTTGGAAGTGGCCTATCAAGCAGCGCGATTGGCTTTAGGGTTCGTTATGAATTTACACGCCAGTTTGCGCCCTATATTGGCGTTGAATGGAGCAATAAATTTGGCAATACCGCCGACTATGCCACATCAAGTGGACAAAGTAACAACAACACCGCATTTGTTGCGGGTATTAAATTTTGGTTTTAATCATTTTAAATAAGAGGTAATTATGAAGTTTTTTAATTCTGCAGTAGCCATTTTAGGTTTAGTGCTTACATTTTCCGCATCAGCGCATATATCACTCAAGCAATCAACACCTGCGCAAGAAGCCATGTTAATGAAAAGCCCAGAGCAACTTTCGTTAACTTTTGGTGGTGAAGTAAGGCTAGCAAAAGTCATCATCAAAGATGAAAAAAATAAATCAATAAACTTTGATTTCAAACCCAGCGCCACCCCAAGTACAGACTTTAATTGGTCATTACCGAGCCTAGCCCAAGGCACTTACACGGTTAAATGGACAGCACTGGGTGGTGATGGACATAAAATGACCGACACGTTTAGATTTATGGTACACAAAAGTGAATCGCATAAGATGATGCAAGAACAATCTAATACCCACAGCAAACATAATCATTAAGTAGCAACATAATGCAATTAAGTGAATGGTCAGTACTCTTATTATTATTAAAACTAGCAAGCTATATAGCAATTGCAGGGCTTGCGGGCACTTTATTAATGCGCTTTATGTGTGGCAACAGCAATGTTGCAGGGCATCAGGTAATTAGCTTTTATCAGTTCTTAAAACGTTGGCAAATTACGTGTGTAGTTACAGGTAGTATTGCTGCACTTTTACAAGTACCAATAGAAGCTGGAGCAATGGCTGAATCAGGCTTTATGGGAATGTTTGACCCCTTTATGCTTGAAATTGTTTGGCAATCAGTCATAGGTGACCAAGCAACGTTTAGAATACCAGCGCTCATTATTGCTCTAATTAGCGCATGTATGTGGAGTGTGGAATCAGATGATAACGTAGCAGGTTATAAAAACGGTGCCGTTATACTAATCATGCTTGGGTTTATCGCTTATAGCTTCACTTTTACTGGGCACAGTGCAAATGAAAATGGGTTAGTGAAAAGTATTTTAACCTTTCACCTTATTGCCATTGCGAGCTGGTTAGGGTCATTGTGGCCGCTTTACAAAAGCTGCACTTTACTACCTACCAGTGAAGTAAAGCGGTTAATGCATTACTTTGGTCAACTCGCTATTGTTATTGTATTTGTACTACTTATTTCGGGCTTAACTCTGCTCCTGCAGTACCTAGAGTCATTTTCTGCGTTGTTTACATCAAATTATGGGCAACTAATTTTATTAAAGCTGTTACTCGTCAGCGCGATGCTGTTACTAGGTGCATGGCATAAGCTTTTTTTAGTCCCGCAAATCACTCAACAACACCATATAAGTATATTAAAACGCTCGATCACTGTTGAAATATTAATTGCCCTATTTGTACTTATTACAACAAGTGTATTTACAACACTTGTTGGTCCGCCTATTTAACGATTAATAAAAAAGGAAAATGTATGTTAATTAAATCCTTTAATTTAAAAATTTTATTGCTACTAATTTTTAGCACTGTTAGTTCTTTTACTGTTAGTGCACATGACGATGAAAAATATTCAAAAAAAGGCAAGGCCTTTGTCAATGTTGATAGCGAGGCTGCAAAAACAGTCAGCCTATTTCATGCATCTCTAAAACAAGGCAATCGCGAAGCTGCACGTAAATTACTGGCCGACGATGTCATCATTTTTGAAGGCGGAAGTGTTGAGCGTTCTGCAGATGAATACGCGAAACATCATATGATAGCGGATATGAAATTCTTAAGTGCTGTTAATAGTGAACTACTAGAGCATCAAGTTTACACAAATGGAGACATAGCTTACTCAATTTCAAGAAGTAAAACTCAAGGAAAGTACAAAGGAAAAGATATTAAGTCTATGGGAATGGAATCAATCACATTAAAAAACACCGATACAGGTTGGAAAATCACTCATATTCATTGGTCAAATTAAGGAGTTAACAATGCGAGTAATCTACATTACCTCAGCGTTATTTTTATCATTAACTATGTCATTTTCGGCGATAAGTATCGAAAAACAACATAAAGCATTAATAACTTATGAGAATTCAGAAAAACCTAAAATTGAGCTTACCGTTTATAAAAGTAAAAATTGTGGATGTTGTAATAAGTGGATTGCTCATTTGAGCGAAAACAATATTCAAACAAAAGCAATTAACGTCAATGACATGGGGACGATTAAATCTCAGTATCAAATAAAACCAAATATGCGGTCATGCCATACAGCCGTTTCAGCCGATGGATTTGTATTTGAAGGTCATGTTCCCGCCAAACATATAAAACAGTTTTTAGCTGAACAACATCCTGAAAAGACGATAGGGCTCTCTGTTCCCTCTATGCCTGCTGGTACGCCAGGTATGGAAATGGGCGATCGCTTTAATAAATATAATATTGAAATGCTTACGCACGATTTACAGCAGAATACTTATAAGCATATTAGCAAATACGCTGAGCAGTTTTAACACTTATGGCACAACTCTTGATGTAATATTAAACATTGATTCAATGATTAAATATATAGTGGGTTTACGCCTAATAACCTGTAAGAATTACCCATTGGTATAAATGATATACAAAGTAAATGATAGAAAGGAGCCATCTAATGTCGCAGTATTTAAAGTTTTTCTTAATGATAGCCACATCAACATTAGTCATGTTTGTACTGATGTATTTGAATACTTATCAGCTAAGTCATGTTTTTTTTAGTGAAACTCGTACTTATATGGCGCTTTATATGGGAGCCACGATGGCAGTGATAATGCTACTTTTCATGCTCAATATGTATAAAAATAAAAAGAAAAATATAACAGTACTCATTGCTAGTGTTACCGTATTTGCGGGAAGTTTATTTTTAGTTCGATCACAAGCGACTGTTGATGATAGCTCATGGATGTCGGCGATGATCCCACATCATTCAATTGCAATACTCACCAGTGAAAGGGCAAAAATCAAAGATAAGCGAGTCCAAGAGCTTGCAACAAATATTATTGAGGCACAGCGTCGTGAGATTAAAGAAATGCAGTGGTTACTAAAGGATATAGAGAAAAATGGCCTAGCAGAAACTCAGGAGCAAGCACAATCTAGGACCGTACCGGATTTTAATGCTAAGTAAAATTTTATACCAATACATAAAAGGGAGCTAAACATGAGTAAATCAGCCCAACTTTTTAGAATGGCCACAGATGAGCATATTTGTCCGTTTGGTTTAAAATCAAAAGACCTACTAGAGCGAGAGGGATATACAGTTGATGATCAGCTATTAACTTCTCGAGAGCAAACAGATGAATTTAAAAAACAACACAGTGTAGAAACTACACCTCAAACATTTATTGATAATAAACGTATAGGTGGCTATGTCGACTTACGCGATTACTTTGATAAGCCAAAAGCTGGGCAAGAAGGTACAACTTACACGCCCGTGATTGCGATTTTTTCGGTTAGTTTTTTGCTTAGTGTGGCATTTAGTTTTGCAGCGAATAATAGCTTATTATCAATGCAAACCGCTGAACTGTTTGTAGCCCTAACAATGGCAGTGTTAGCAATACAAAAGCTTCAAGACTTATTTAGCTTTACTAATTCATTTATAACCTATGACTTAGTCGCTATGAAAGTAGTCAGGTACGCCTATGTTTACCCATTTTTAGAAGCATTTGTTGGCATTGGAATGATAGCCGGATTACCAGCCTATATTATTGCCCCTATTTCATTGTTCATAGGTGGGGTTGGTGCTGTTTCAGTGATAAAAGCAGTCTATATAGATAAACGAGAGTTAAAATGTGCGTGTGTAGGCGGTGACAGTAACGTACCACTAGGGTTTATCTCCCTAACAGAAAACCTGTTTATGATCGCTGCCGGTATTTGGATGTTTGTTAAGTAAACAACAGCTTTAATTTAAAAACATGATGATGTACTAGTGTGATTACCAAGGGATTATGTCGCTCTAATTACCGAGCGACTTTGTCGTAAATAGCATATCAGCTGTACAATATCAGCTGTACTACTATCAGCTGTACTATCAGCTGTACTACTATCAGCTGTACTAGCTCATATCAGTTCTTACAGTTTAAGTGAATAAGTTTAGACTTCATCAGGCAGACTGCTATGAGCGAAAAGCAGACATTGACCGTTAATCGTTTCAACGACGGCAATTAGCCATACGTTGCATGTTTGCTCCCTTACTGGTTTTACGATATCCAAAACCGACATAACGACCATTAAGCAAATACCAAAGTAAAATAGGTATGTGCTCCAATCATATAGCCAAAGAGGATAAAGCGTTAATAGCACTGCTACAGGCCCTAGAATGCTGAAGACAGCTCTGGTATGGTTTTTATTTTTGTGCCAGTTGTATAAGTTTACCAATAGTTCCAAAGATGCAAAAATAGGTAAAAGCGTATTTACAGCTATTCCTTCGAAGTGAGAGAAGAAGCCTAGTCCTAATGCCGATGCAAGTGACCTTAATGCAGGGAGGCAGGCCGTGCCGCTAGCCAAACGCCACTAGAGCCTACTCTGTCTAATATTTTATTTATCATTTGAAAGTCTATTGGTTGATATTACCATCATTCTAAACTCCGTATACAAGTACGGAGTCAATCATTTTAATGAGTCAATTATGGGGCAATGTGTTGGATCTTCGTTTTGCATACAGGTATTTGTCATACCCACAATTACTTTCTCTAAACGTTGAAGGTCATTAATTTTGTCTCGAATGATTGCTAACTTTTGTCGGTTTAATAGCTCAACTTGAGCGCAGTTGCTGTCCATAGACATTAGCGATTTTATTTCTCTTAACGTAAAGCCGAGCGCTTTGGCTTTTGTGATAAACCTAAGTTGTCCTGCTATTGATTCGTCATATTGTCTATAACCAGATATTGGTTTTTCAGGTTGTGTAATCAGTCCTTCTCGTTCATAAAAACGAATGGTTTCTACATTTAAATTTAATGATTGTGCTAATTTGCCAATGGTTTTCATTATTGCCTTTGTGAATACTACT